>DATMJR010000055.1:0-2251 GCA_035553775.1 Miltoncostaeaceae bacterium
AGTAGCGGAGGAGGGACTCGAACCCCCGACACGCGGATTATGATTCCGCTGCTCTAACCGACTGAGCTACTCCGCCGTGCTGCAAGCCCAGTAGCGGACTCGAACCGCTGACCCCCTCCTTACCATGGAGGTGCTCTACCAACTGAGCTAACTGGGCGAGATGCTGCGCACAGCCGTGACCCTCCGGCTGTGATGGTGGTCCCCGGTACCGCTGCGGGTGCCCGCTGCACCACCGGATAGGTCGGGCGGCGACCCGGCCGAGCACAGGATACCCGACCGGGCGGCGATGGGCGCGCGGGACGGCGCACCCGCTGGTCGCCGGACGCGCGGCGGGGCGCCGCCGGAGCGGACGCGGCCGCGCGACCACGGTGGGGCCCGGCACCGCCGGCGCGCCGTGCCCGTGCCGCGTCACCGCGTTCTGCGTGACCCATGCTGCGCGCGGTTGCCCGGCGGGAGGGCCACGTCGCCACGGGAGCGCGGTGTCGCCCCACGCGGCCGGGTCCGGGCACCGAACCTCGCGTGGGCGGGACACGGGACGACCGCCGGAGGAGGACGCCCGGGCGGACCGCACGGGCACCCGTATCCGGGCCCCGGCTCTGCTGTATGGCAAACACATGCTATAACTACCCGCATGCCGAATTCACCCGCCTCCGCGCGCCTCGCGATCCGCCTCCACGACGACGCCGTCCGGATCGGCCCGCTCACGATCCACTTCCACCGCACGCTCCGCCTGCCCGACGACGGGCGCAGCTACCCGCTGCCCCCGAGCCTGGGGCGCTTCCCGCTGCACCGGGTGGCCGACCACGCCGATCGCGTCCCGGAGAGCTGGCGCGGCGACGGGGGTGTGTTCATCCCGATGCACCAGCGCGAGGCGCTGTGGCTCGGCTTCGGCGGGCGCGCCGACGACCCGGTCGCGCTGAAGGTGGCCGCCGGCATGCGCAACGCCCTCACCGGCGAGGCCTGGGACGAGCGCATCGAGGCCGGGCGCGACCAGGACTACGTCGTGGTCCCGGGCCAGCCCTGGCTGGACGGGTTCAACTCCGGCACCGGCGTGATCCGGCAGTTCATCGCCATGCCGCTCGGCATGGGCTACACGGCCGAGGGTCAGCTGTCGGGCGAGGAGACGTTCGGGGGCATCCAGCTGGTCGCGTTCCGGGCCAGGGAGGGCGCGATCCCGCCGGCGCCCGCGTGGGCGGAGGGCGTGGTGTGCGAGGCCCTGGCCCTCCCCGCGCCGCCCGCGTACTCGCCGAGCGACGGGGTCGTGGCGGCGTCGGCGTCGCACGGCCGGGTGCAGGGTCCGGGAGCCGAGATGGGTCTCGCCGCCGGCGGGCGCATGCGCCAGGACATCCACCCCGATGAGCACGGACCCGACGTGTGGGACACGCGGCGTGCCGGGCGCCTGTTCGTGCACATCGTGGATGCCGGTATGTACCAGCAGATCACCGGCCGCCCGGCGCCGGCGACGCCGATCTCGGCGCAGACCTACGCCGACCACGGGCTCCCCTGGTTCGAGGAGTACTCCGGCGCGGGCGACATCGCCCCCTCCGACGCGCTCGCCGGGCTGCGGTCGGTGGCCGAGAAGGATGCCGAGCACGGGTTCACCCTCCAGGACGACGGGAGCGTCGAGGTGCCGGAGCACCTGGTCACGAGGGTCCCGCCGCCGAGCTTCAGCGACCCCGTCTCCTGACCGTGGCGCGCGTCGCCCATGACGAGCTCTCGGCCGACCCGGGGCTCGCCCGGGCGCTCCGGTGGCTGCGCCACCGCCGGCGGATGACCCAGGGCCGGTTGCGCGAGGCCGTGGAGGCCGCGGGCGGGCGCATCTCGGTGATCCACATCCAGCAGCTCGAGGCCGGCCGCCGCCGCCCGAGCCCGGAGATGCTCGACCGCCTGCTGGCGGCGCTCGCCTCGGATCGCGACGAGCTGGGCGCGGTGCTCGCGGAGACCGCCGCCGCTCCGGCGCCGGAACGCTCCTCGGGATGGCGTCCCCGGCGACGCGACTCGGACGGGGGCGCAACCTGGAGCGATGCGGTGGAACCCGCCGGGCCCTCCGCGTCGTCCACCGAGCGGGTCCTCGCGGCCGTCCCCGACCACGACCCCGAGCTCCGCGAGCTGCTGCGCATCTACCGCCGGCTCCGCGCCGGGGATCGGAGGGCGCTGCTCGCCCGCGCCCGCGAGCTCGCCGATCGGCCCCGCGGAGCGTCCGTGGCGACGGGCGCACCCGGCGGCCCGCGGCGCGACACGGGCTAGCGGG
>DATMJR010000056.1:0-19939 GCA_035553775.1 Miltoncostaeaceae bacterium
GCGGCACACCTGGACTCCCCCCGCCCCCGCCGATGCCGATCTGCCCCGCCTGCCGGCACACGCTGAACCTGCTGACGCCCTTCTTCCTGCAGTCGCTCGGCCTCGACGTGGACGACCTCGTCGACGCGGCCCAGCCCTACGTGGACGGCTGACGGCCGGGTGCGCGCCACCGGCTTCCGGCCACCCGCGCCCGGACCCCTCGGGCTCGGCGGCATCATGTCGAACGCCCTCGCGATGTTCCGGGCGGCGCCGCTCGCGCTGATCGTGGTCGCGCTGGTGTCGACGCTCCCCGTGGCGCTGCTCGCCACCGCCGGCGACATCACCTACGGGCCCGCGGAGGGGTCGACCGAGCAGGCGCTCCGCGCGCTGGTGCAGCTGGTGCCCGTGCTGCTGCTGGGGCCCATCTCCACCGCGGCCACCACGGTGCTGGCGATCGACATGCTCCACGGCCGCCCCACGGGCGCCTCGCGCGCCCTCGAGCCCGTCGGCGAGCGCTTCTGGCCGATGGCGGCGGTCGTCGTGCTCGCCACGGCGGGATTCATCCTCGGCCTGGCCGCCCTCGTGGTGCCCGGCATCGTGGTGCTGGTGCTGTGGCTGTTCGCCGCGCAGGTCGCCGTCGTCGAGCGGCGCGGCGTGCGGGAGTCGTTCGCACGGTCGGTCGCGCTGGTCCGGGGCGCGTTCTGGTGGACGTTCGGCAGCTTCCTGGCGGTCTCGCTGACCGTCGGGCTCGCCGCCGCCCTCCTGGCCTCGGTGCTGTCGGTCGCGGCCGTGCCCCTGTCGGGCGACGCCGAGCTGGCGGGGGTCGGCCTGGCCACCCTCATCGCATCCACGGTCATCCAGCCGGTGGGCAACCTGGGGCTGGCCCTGATCTTCCTGGAGCGCCGCATGCGGCGCGAGGGGGCGTGGCCGGACCCGGTGATCACGGCGGCCGACCGGGCGTAGCGCCCCGCCGCCCGGCCCCCGTCAGGAGACGAACACCGCCTCGGCCGCCACGGGCGGCACCTGCACGAGCGCGTCGTCGACCCGCACGACCAGCCCGCCGCCGAAGGGCGCCCGCTCCACCACCTCGAGGCGCGCGTCCGGCACCAGCCCGTTGTCGGCCAGGAACCGGAGCAGGTCGTCGTCGCGGTCGCTGACCCGGACGACCGTGCCGGCGGCGCCCACCGGCATCTCCGCCAGCGCCGCGGCCGGGACGTCGGGCATGTCCCCGGTCACCGACGGGATGGGGTCGCCGTGGGGATCGCGCTCCGGGTGCCCCAGCACGTCGGCGATGCGCGCCTCCAGCTCCTCGGAGAGGTGGTGCTCCAGGATCTCGGCCTCCCGGTGCACGTCGGCGAGCGGTACGCCGAGGTGCCGGGCCAGGTAGGTCTCGAGCAGCCGGTGGTGCCGGATCACCTCCAGCGCGGCCGCGCGGCCCGCGGGGGTGAGCGTGAACTCGCCGCGCCCCCGCTGCGACACGTACCCGAGCCCGTCGAGGCGCTTCAGCATGTTACTGGCCGACGCGCTGGTGACCCCCAGGGCCTCGGCCACCCGGGTGGTGGTGGCCGCCCCCTCGCCCGGGGCGGGGTCGAGCAGGAAGATCGCCTTCAGGTAGTCCTGCACCGCAGGACTCGGCCTCTCGGTGGCCACTCGCGCGACCTCTCGTCCGGGGCCGCCCATGGTACCGCCCCCGACGCCGCGGACGGTGGTGCCGCGAGCGTCCCCTCACGCCGCGGACGGTGGTGCCGCGAGCGTCCCCTCACGCCGCGGACGGTGGTGCCGCGAGCGTCCCCTCACGCCGCGGACGGTGGTGCCGCGGGCGTCCCCTCACGCCGTCGTACCGCCTCAGATCTTCCGCCTCCCCTCAGAGGCCCATAACAAATCGCTGCGACAGTCGCCCTATGGCTATCGCATTGAAGGAGATCACCGGCATCCACTCCGCCCGGCGCACCGCGCGACCGGCCCGGACCGGGCTGGCCCGCATGGACCTGTTCACGGGCCTCCCCGACGCCGACCTGGCGCTACTCGAGAACCGCCTCCCCGTCGTCCGCTGGCCGCGCGGCGCGGAGATCCCGGACCCGCTCACCCGGTCCGACCACGTCTTCCTCGTCCGCGAGGGGCGCGTGGCCATCTTCGAGCGGGCCGCCCAGGGCCACGAGGTCATGACCTCGATCCTGGAGGAGGGCAGCATCTGGTCGACGCTCGGCACCACCGCGGCGACCCTGGCCGCCGCGCTCGAGGACGCGGCGGTGTCGCCCCTCTCGGGGCGCGCGGTCGAGGGGCTCATCGCCCGCTACCCGCGGCTGGGGCGCAACCTGGCGGCGAACCTGTCCGAGCGCGTCTCGGCCCTCCGCGAGACCGTGGCGCTGGTGTCCGAGATGCGGGTCGAGGACCGGCTCCGGGCCCGGCTGCACCAACTCGCCGACCGCTTCGGCGTGGCCGGCCCGTCCGGGGTGCAGCTGCGGCTGGAGCTCACCCACGCCCAGTGGGCCTCCCTGGTGGGCGCCTCGCGCGAGGCCGTCACGACCGCTTTCAGCAAGCTGCGCGGTCAGGGCGCCATCGTGGTCGACGGCCGGTCGATCACCATCCCGTGGCCCGTGATCCACGCGCACCAGCAGACCATCGAGGAGCGCCTGGCGGCGGACGCCGCGTAGGGCAGCCCAGAGGCGCCGGCCGGCTCAGCCGAGGCGGCCGGCGTTCCGGGTGACCCGGTCGGCATCGTCGGCCAGTGCGGCCGCCTGCGCGTCGAGGGCCGCCCGCAGCTCGGCGATGATCGCCGCGCCGTCGGGACGTGGCGGCGGGGCCGCCGCCGCGGGTGCGGTGGGCTGATCGGTGCGGCGCCCGCCCCGGGGCGCGGAGGAGGTGGGCGCGTCGGTGCTCATGCCCTCGCCATCGGCAGCGCGCGGCCCCGGGTGAGCCCTGGGGCCCTGCACCCGCCGGGGACCAGCCTCCCGAAGGCCCCCGGCGGGCTCCCGCCCACGCGGCGTGGGACCGGGACCGTTGCGGCGCCGCCCGCGGCGGCGCCCGCGTCCTAGCGGCGGACCCCGCCGGCCGGCACGCCGGCGGGGCGGTCGGCCATGTCCAGCTCGCGCCGCGAGTGGACCCCCGTCTTGCGGAGGATCGACTGGGCGTGCGTGCGGACCGTGTGCCAGGAGAGCCCCAGCTGCTGGGCGATCTCCTTGTACGTGAGGTGCTGGCGCATCAGGCGCAGCACCACCCGCTCCTGGTCGGTGAGGCCGGCATCCGGCCGCGCGGCGCTGCGCGCCACGTCGCCGAGCGCGCGGACGACGTCCAGGTCGAAGCGCGACACCCCCCGCAGGACGTCCGCGGCCGCCTCCCGGACGCCCGCGCGATCCCAGCCCGCCAGCAGCACGCCGCTGGCGCCGGCCGCGAGCGCCTCCACCTGCGCCTCGCTGTCCGTGTCGGCCACGGTCAGCAGCACCCGTGTCCCCGGGTGCCGGGCGTGCAGCTCGCGCACCAGGTCCACGCCGGGCCCGTCGGCGAGCCGCGCGTCGACGACGGCGAGGTCGGGCGGCGTGACGGCCGCGTCGCGCAGCGCGGCGTCGATGCCGTGGGCCACGACGGGCGTGAAGGGCGGGTCCCCCAGGAAGTCGGCGAGCCCCCGCGCGAATGCCGGGGAGCCGCTCGCGATGAGCACCGTGACGCGTGCGTCGGTCACGTCACCTCCACGTCGCGTGTGACACGCCCCGCCGCGGACGACGGTGCCGCGGGCGGTTCCTCACGGGGGGGCGTCCGGCCCACGCCATCCCGCCTTCACTGGATCGGCAGGTCGGCTCCGGAGCATGACGCCCCCCCCGGGCGCATGCCCGCGGGGGCGGGAGGGCCGCTACGCCCCGGCGCTCGCCCGGATGCGCTCGAACACGACCCGCAGATCCCCGGCCCGCTCCGCGACGGTCTCGGGGTCTCCGCGCCGCGCGGCCTCGGCGACGCCGCGCATGGCGTCGCAGGCGTCGGCCAGCGGCTGCACCAGCGCCGTGCGCTGCGCCTCGAGCCGCGCGTCCTCCAGCCGCTGCGCCGCGAGCCGCCGCTGCAGGGCGCAGGCGGTGCCCGCCGCCTCGGCGAGGTCGGGCGCCAGGGCCTGGGCCCGCGGCGGGGTGAGGCGGGGACCCGCGCGCCCCAGGGCCGCGGCGAACGCGTCCATGGCCGCCACGGTGCCCGCGGCGTCGCTGAGGTACTGGCGGGCCGACACGGTGACGCCCGCCGGGAGCGGCCGGGTGTCGGCCTCGAGGGGCTCCGAGGAGCAGCCCGCGAGCCCCGCCACCAGCGCGGCGGTCAGCGCGGCGACGAGACGGCGGATCGCAGCCCCCTCAGGCTGGCGAAGAACGGCGTGGACGTCCGGCGGACGGCACCGCGGTCGCGGCGCACCAGCGCCCCGCGCACGCGGTCCATGTGGAACACCACCGACGCGTACGCCCCGGCGAGCCGGTCGCGCTGCACCCGCAGCCGGCGGTCGCCGAGCCGCAGCCCCCGCAGGACCTCCAGGCGCGTGCGCGCCTCGTCCACCAGCGCATCGAGCTCCCCCCGCGACGGCACCCGCTCCGGGTAGGCCGACAGCAGCGAGGCGAGGCGGCCGGGCGGGCGCAGGGCGGCCTCCACCTCGGCCACGTAGGCCCCCGGCGGCACCGTGGCGGGTGGGGCCGTGGGACCGCCCGGGCTCGCCCCGCAGCCCACCAGGGCGCAGGCCACCAGGGACACGGCGAGGCTCGCCGGCACGGGGGGGCGCATGCGGGCGATGCTACCGGCCGCCACCGGACGGCGCGCGGCGCCGGGAGGCCCCCTGGGCTATCCTCGCGCGGTGCGCCTGCAGGCCGACATCCCGCTCGCGCTCTCCTACGACGACGTGATGCTGGTCCCCCGCCGCAGCACGCTCCGGTCGCGTGGCCTGGTCGACGTCTCCACCCGGCTCACCCGTCGACTGCGGCTCGCGGCGCCGGTGGTGTCGGCCAACATGGACACGGTTACCGAGTCCGCCATGGCGGTCGCCATGGCCCGCGTCGGCGGCATCGGCATCGTGCACCGGTTCCTCTCCGTCGAGGACCAGGCGCGCGAGGTGCAGCGGGTCAAGCGGGCCGAGGCGCTGGTCATCGAGGACCCCCACACCGTCACCGCCGGGGAGTCGCTGGACCGGGCGCGGGCGCTGATGCGGGAGCACGGCGTCAACGGCCTGGTGGTGGTGGACGGCGACCGGCGCCTGGCGGGGATGCTCACGCGCCGCGACGTCACCATGGCCGACGGCGCCCGCCGCGTCGCCGACGCCATGACCCCGCGCGAGTCGCTGACGGTCGGCGAGCCCGGCACGGGCGGGGAGACGGCCCTGGCGCTGATGCGAGGCGCCCGCGTGGAGAAGCTGCCGCTGGTGCACCCCGACGGGTCGCTGGCCGGGCTCGTCACGCTCAAGGACCTGCTGCAGCACGCCCAGCGGCCCGAGGCCACCACCGACGCGCGCGGGCGCCTCGCCGTGGGCGCGGCGATCGGCGTGCGGGGCGACTTCATCGAGCGGGCCCGGGCGCTGGTCGCCGCGGGTGCCGACGTGCTCGTGCTGGACATCGCCCACGGCCACGCCGAGCACGCCATCGCCGCCGTCGGCGAGGTGCGCGAGGCCATCGGCGACGGCGTCGACATCATCGCCGGCAACGTCGCCACCGCCGAGGGCGCGCGCGACCTGGCCGAGGCCGGGGCGGACGCGGTGAAGGTGGGGGTCGGCCCGGGCTCGGTGTGCACGACGCGCCTGGTCGCCGGCGTCGGGGTGCCCCAGCTGACGGCGGTGATGGAGTGCGCCGAGGCCTGCGCCGCACACGACGTCCCGGTGATCGCCGACGGGGGCATCCGCTACCCCGGCGACGTGGCCAAGGCGATCGCCGCCGGCGCGGCGACCGTGATGATCGGCGGCATGCTCGCCGGCACCCCCGAGAGCCCCGGCACGGTGGTGGTGCGCGACGGGCGCCGCGTGAAGGTGTTCCGGGGGATGGCGTCGGCGCCGGCCGCCGAGGCGCGGCGGCGCGCCGAGGAGTACGAGGAGGAGTTCTTCCCCGTGGTCCCCGAGGGCGTCGAGACGGTCGTGCCGCTGCGCGATCCCGCCGCCCAGATCGTGCGTACGCTGGTGGGCGGGCTGCGCTCGGGCATGAGCTACAGCGACGCCACCACGATCCCCGAGATGCACGAGCGGGCCCGCTTCGTGCGCATCACCCCGGCCGGGCTGCGCGAGAGCCACCCGCACGGGGCCGCCGGCTCCGTCTGACGGCCCCTCCGGGGCGGACGGGGGCGCCGCCCCCGGGATCAGACCTCCAGCACGACCTTGCCGCGCCCGTGGCCGGTCTCGAGCCGGCGGTGCGCCTCGGCCACCTCCGAGAGCGGCAGGCGCGCGCTCACCACCGGGCGCAGGGCGCCCGACTCGACCAGCCGGGCCACCTCGGCCATGCCCTCGCCGCTCGGGCGCACGAGGATCGCCGCGCCGCGCGCGCCGTGCGCCTCGGCCTCGCCCTCCTTCGGGGGACCGACGACCGACACCAGCACGCCGCCCGGGCGCAGCACGCCCCAGGAGCGGGCGCGCACCTCGCCGCCGACGGGGTCGAGCACCACGTCCACGTCGCGCACGACCTCCTCGAAGGCCTGCGCGCCGTAGTCGACGGGGGTGTCCACGCCGAGCTCCCGCAGCAGCTCCTGGTTGGCCGCCGAGGCCGTCCCCGCGACGCGGCAACCGCGCGCCCGGGCGACCTGCACCGCCACGTGCCCCACGCCTCCCGCCGCCGCATGCACCAGCACGGACGCGCCGTCGGCGAGCGCCGCCTTGGCGAAGGCCTGCAGCACGGTGAGCGCCACCAGGGGCAGCGCCGCCGCCTCGGCATGGTCGATCCCCGCAGGCATGCGGGCGAGGGTGTCGGCGGGAGCGGCCACGTACTCGGCATAGGCGCCGGCGACGTCGGGGAAGCGGGGCATGCCGAACACCTCGTCGCCCGGGGCGAACGCGGTCACCCCCGGGCCCACCGCCTCCACCGTGCCGGCCACGTCCCAGCCCAGGATCACCGGCGGCGCGACGCCGCGCCGCCCCAGCAGTCCGCCGCTCGCGCGCGTCTTGTGGTCGACGGGGTTGACCCCCGCGGCGCGCACCCGCACCAGCACCTCGCCCTCGCCCGGCTCCGGACGGGGCACCGTGCGCTCCTCGAGCACCTCGGGGCCGCCCCAGGCCGTGGCCACCATCGCACGCATGTCGCTCATGTCGTCCCCCTCGCCGTCCCGGCCGCAGGCTAGTGCACCGGGCGGGCGGCCTGCGCCGCCGTCCACCCGGGCGCCGGCCTCGGCCGACGGCGGGTGCGGCGCGTCAGGCCCGCGCCAGGAACTCCGCCAACGCCGCCCGGCCCCCGCCCACCACGGGGGCGCCGTGGGCGAGCAGCAGCAGCTCCGGCTCCAGGTCGAGGAGCCGTCCGAAGGCGGCCCGCAGCCCCGCCTTGGTCCCCTCGGGGTCGTCCATGAGGGCGTCGGGCACGAACACCAGGTCGTCGGCCCCCGGCCAGCGCACGATGCCGTCCGCGATCGCCAGCGCCCGCAGGGCGGGGATGTGCAGGGCGCTCTCGTCCGGGCAGATGGCGCCGACGGCGTGCACCTCGATGCCCCCGGGCAGCCGGTCCCCCGGATCGAAGCCCTCCGCCGGGCCGCGGCCGGCCAGCTCGTGCAGCCCGGCCCGGGGGCAGTGCACGGTGCAGCCGAAGGCGTCGCGGAGCCGCCAGGCGTCCCGGTCGTGGTGGCGGTTGGTCATGACCACGTGCGCCGGGGCGGGGCCGTCGGCGAACCACGCGAGGCCCTCCGGCGGCAGCATGGGGTCGATCACCACGCGCGCGTCGCGCAGGTAGTACGAGCTGACCTCGGCCCCGATCCTCGGGTGGGGCACGCTCCAGTGGAACAGGCCGGGGGCGATCTCCCGCATGCCGACCAGCCTAGCCCCGTGACACGGCGGTGGCGGCCCGATGTGGGCGGCGCGGACCCGTGGGTAGAGTAGCCCCTGTCCCCCGACCCGCGACCACCAGAGGTGCGCGTGCCCACCGACCTCGCTCCGCCCGAGCTCGTCGCGACCACCGTCCGCACCCTGTCGATCGACGCGGTGCAGAGGGCCGAGAGCGGCCACCCGGGGGCGCCCATGGGCCTCGCCCAGGTCGGCTGGACGCTGTGGTCGCGGCACATGCGTCACTCCCCCGCCAACCCGCTGTGGCCGGGGCGCGACCGCTTCGTGCTGTCGGCCGGGCACGCGTCGATGCTGCTCTACGCGCTGCTGCACCTGAGCGGGTACGAGCTGCCGCTGGAGGAGATCGAGGCCTTCCGCCAGCTGGGCTCGGAGACGCCCGGGCACCCGGAGCGGGGTGACACGCCCGGCGTGGAGATCACGACCGGCCCCCTCGGCCAGGGCTTCGCGAACGCGGTCGGCTTCGCGCTCGCCGAGCGCATGCTCGCCGCGCGCTTCAACCGCGAGGGCCACGAGGTGGTCGACCACCGCACCTGGTTCATCTGCTCCGACGGCGACCTGATGGAGGGCATCTCGCAGGAGGCGGCCTCCATCGCCGGGCACCTGGGGCTCGGCAAGCTGGTGGGCCTCTACGACGACAACCGCATCTCCCTGGACGGGCCCATCGGGCTGAGCTTCTCCGAGGACGTGGCGGGCCGGTTCTCGGCGACCGGATGGCGCGTGCTGAACGTGGCCGACGGCAACGACGCCGCGGAACTCGATCGGGTGCTGGGCCAGGCCGCCGACGGCGACGGGCGCCCGACGCTGGTGATCGTGCGGACGCAGATCGGGTTCGGCGCGCCGACCAAGGCGGACAGCAGCGCCTCGCACGGGTCCCCGCTGGGCCCCGACGAGGTGGCCGGCGCCAAGCGCAACTACGGCTGGCCGGAGGAGCCGCCGTTCCTCGTCCCCGACGAGGTGCGCGCGTGGGCCGGCGCCCTGCGGGAGCGCGGCCGCGAGGCCGAGGAGCGGTGGAACCGGCGCATGGAGGCCTACCGGGAAGCCCACCCCGAGGACGCCGCCGAGCTGGAGCGGCGCCTGCGCGGCGAGCTGCCGGCGGGGTGGGAGCAGGCGCTGCCCGAGTTCGAGGCCGGGGGCACGATCGCGAGCCGGGCGGCCTCGGGCCAGGTCATCAACGCGCTCGCCGAACGCATCCCCGAGCTGGTGCAGGGCGCGGCCGACCTGTCGTCGTCCACCTCGACGACGATCAAGGCGGGCGGCGACGTCACGCGCGGCGACGCGTCCGGGCGCAACATCCGGTACGGCGTCCGCGAGCACGCGATGGGCGCGATCACCAACGCCCTCGCGGCGCACGGCGGCCTGCGCCCGGTGTGCTCCACGTTCCTCACGTTCTCGGACTACATGAAGAACACGATCCGGCTGGCGGCCCTGATGCGGCTGCCGTCGGTGTTCGTGTACACGCACGACTCGGTGGCGCTGGGCGAGGACGGCCCCACCCACCAGCCGGTGGAGCACCTCGCCGCGCTGCGCGCGATCCCCGACCTGGTGGTCATCCGCCCGGCCGACGCCCGCGAGACCGCCGCTGCGTGGCGCATCGCGATGGAGCGCCACGACGGGCCCACCGTGCTGGTGCTGAGCCGCCAGGGCCTGCCGACGGTCGACTGGGCGGCCGACGTCGCCCGCGGCGCCTACGTGGTCCGTGACGGCGGCGACTGCATCCTCATGGGCACGGGCGCCGAGGTGCACACGGCGCGGGAGGCCGCCGACCTGCTCGCGGCCGACGGCATCGCGGCACGTGTGGTGAGCATGCCCAGCTGGGAGCTCTTCGCCGCGCAGGACCGCGCCTACCGCGACCAGGTGCTGCCGCCGGCCATGCGCGCGCGGGTCGCGGTCGAGGCGGCGGCCTCGCTCGGCTGGCACCGCTGGGTCGGCCTGGAGGGCGACGTGGTGGCCATCGACCGCTTCGGCGCCTCGGCTCCCGGCGCGGAGGTGCTGCGCTACCTGGGAATCACCGGGGAGACGGTGGCCCAGGCGGCCCGCGACCTGCTGGGGCGCTGACGTGCGCGCGCTGCTGGGGGACGCGGCTCCCGCCGTGGAGGAGGCCTGGGAGCGCGCCCGGCGGGCGGACTGGCCCGACCGGCTGGCGCGGGGCGATGCCGCCCTGTTCGGGGCGCACGCCGAGGGCGCGGCCCCCTGGCTCGGCTGGACCCGGGCGCCTATCGAGATGCGTTCCCACGTCGACGACGTGGAGGCGCTGGTGCGCGCCGCCGCGCGCGACGGCGTGCGCCATGCCCTGGTGCTCGGCATGGGCGGAAGCAGCCTGTGCCCCGAGGTCACGCGGTGCACCTACGGCGCGCCCTCGGGCATCGAGATGCGCGTCCTCGACTCCACCGACCCGGTCGCCGTGCGGCGCGCGGGCGAGGGCGTCGACCCCGCCCGCGCCCTCTACCTGGTGGCGTCCAAGAGCGGCACGACGGTGGAGCCGCTGGCGTTCATGGCCCACTTCCTGGCGCGGGCCGAGGCCGCCCTGGGGGCGGAGGCGGCGGCCGGCCGCTTCGTCGCGATCACCGATCCGGGCACGCCGCTCGCGCAGGAGGGGCGTGCGCGCGGTTTCCGCGCCGTCTTCGAGAACCCGGAGGACATCGGCGGGCGGTACTCGGCGCTGTCGCTGTTCGGGCTGGTGCCGATGGCGCTGGTGGGCGTGCCGCCGGGGCCGGTGCTCGACCGCGCCGACGCCGCCCGCGGGCGTGAGGACGGCATGCGCCTCGGCGTCGCCCTGGCCACCCTGGGGGCCGCCGGCCGGGACAAGGTGACCCTGCTCGCGGACCCCCCGCTCGACGCGTTCGGCCTGTGGGTGGAGCAGCTGGTGGCGGAGAGCCTCGGCAAGCACGGGCGCGGGCTGGTGCCGGTGGCGCAGGAGCCGGTGGGGGAGCCGGGCGAGTACGGCGAGGACCGGGTGTTCGTGTACCACCGCCTCTCCGGGGAGCGCGACCTCGACTGCGAGGCCGTGGCGCGCGCGGGCCACCCCGTGCTGGTGCTCGACGTGCGCGACCACCTCGACCTGGGCGCGCTCTACATGACCTGGGAGCTGGCGACCGCCGCCGCGGGCGCCCTGCTCGAGGTGAACCCCTTCGACCAGCCCGACGTGCAGGCGGCCAAGGACGCGACCGCGCGGGTGCTGGGCGCGATGGAGCGCGGCGACGCCGCGGCCGACGCGCGCGGCGGCCCCGAGGAGGCGGCGCGGCTCGTGCGGCAGGCGCGTCCCGGCGACTACGTGGCCGTGCTGGGCTTCGTGCCGCCCTCCCCCGCCGCCGACCGCGCCGCCGCCGACCTGCGCCGGGCCGTCCGGGCGGGGACGGGCGCGGCCAGCACCTTCGGCTACGGCCCGCGGTTCCTGCACTCCACCGGGCAACTGCACAAGGGCGGCCCGGACAGCGGCGTCTTCGTGCAGGTGGTCTCGGACGATCCCGAGGACCTGCCGGTGCCCGGACGGCCCTACACCTTCGGCCAGCTCAAGCAGGCGCAGGCGCTGGGCGACGCGCAGGCGCTCGCCGACCGCGGGCGCCGCCTGGCGCGGGTCGGGATCGGCGCGGACGCGCCGGAGGGGCTGCGCGCGCTGACCCGGCACCTGTCGGGGGACCACACCGGGTAGCCCGGCCGGGCACCCGCCGAGCGAGGGAGAGCACGTGGACCTGGCGATGATCGGCTTCGGCCGGATGGGATCGGGCCTCACCGGCCGGCTCGCGCAGGCGGGGCACCGGGTGGTCGTCGTCGACCCGGCGGCCTCGGCCGAGGCGGTCGCCGCCCGCGGCGGCGAGGGCCCACACGCGCTGGACGAGCTGCCCGGGCTGCTCACGGGGCCGCGCGTCGCCTGGGTGATGGTGCCCGCGGGCGATCCCACCCAGGCGGTCGTCGACCGGCTCATGGGGCTGCTGGAGCCCGGCGACGTCATCGTGGACGGGGGCAACTCCAACTTCCGCGACTCGCAGCGGCGCGCCGCGGCGGCCGCCGAGCGCGGCCTGCGCTTCCTCGACGTCGGGGTCTCCGGCGGCGTCTGGGGCCTCACGGAGGGCTTCGGCCTGATGGTGGGGGGCGAGCCCGAGGCGTACGCGCTGCTGGAGCCGGCGCTGCGCGTGCTGGCGCCCCCCGGCGGGGGCCTGGTGCACGCCGGCGCCAGCGGGGCCGGGCACTTCACCAAGATGGTGCACAACGGCATCGAGTACGGCCTGATGCAGGCCTACGCGGAGGGCTTCGAGATCCTGCAGGCGAGCGAGTTCGACCTCGACCTGGCGGCGGTCGCCGACGCGTGGCGCCAGGGCACCGTGATCCGCTCCTGGCTGCTCGACCTCACCGCGCGGGCGCTGGCGCACGACCCGGGCCTCGAGGGCATCCGCGGCTACGTGGAGGACTCCGGCGAGGGCCGCTGGACGGTCGCGCAGGCCATCGACACCGACGTGCCGGCGCCGATCATCACCCTGTCGCTGCTCGAGCGGTTCCGCTCGCGCCAGGACGAGAGCTTCACGGCCAAGGTGGTGGCGGCGCTGCGCCGGGAGTTCGGCGGGCACTCCGTGCGCTCGTCATGATCGGCGCGCTCACCCCCGCCGCCGAGTCGCCCTGGGACCTCGGCGCCCGGCTCAGCCGCACGCCGGCGCCCGCGGCCGTGGTCATCTTCGGGGCGTCGGGCGACCTGACGCACCGCAAGCTGATGCCGGCGCTGTACAACCTGGCGCTGCAGCAGCTGCTGCCCCCCGAGATGGCGATCGTCGGCGTCGCCCGCACCGCGTGGACCGACGACGAGTTCCGCGACGAGATGCGCCGCGCGGTCGACGCCCACAGCCGCAGCGGCCGCACCGACGGGGACGTGTGGCACGGTTTCGCGCGCCGGCTGCGCTACGTGCCCGCCAGCTTCGACGACCCGCAGGCGTACGCGCGCCTCGACGCCCTGCTGCGGGAGCTCGACGTGGAGATGGGCACGCGCGGCAACCGCCTCTTCTACCTGGCGACGGCCCCGGAGTTCTTCCCGCTCATCGGCGAGCGCCTGGGCGCCGTCGGGCTGTCGGGGCAGGGCGAGGGCAACTTCAGCCGGCTGGTGGTGGAGAAGCCGTTCGGCGAGGACCTCGCCTCCGCGCGCGCCCTCAACCACCGGCTGGAGGCCGTCTTCGAGGAGTCCCAGGTCTACCGCATCGACCATTACCTGGGGAAGGAGACCGTCCAGAACCTGCTGGTGCTGCGCTTCGGCAACGCCATCTTCGAGCCCATCTGGAACCGGCGCTACGTCGACCACGTGCAGATCACCGTGGCCGAGGACCTGGGCGTCGAGACCCGCGGCGGCTACTACGACCAGTCCGGCGCCCTGCGCGACATCGTCCAGAACCACATCTTCCAGGTGCTGTCGATCGTCGCGATGGAGCCGCCCGCGCGCTTCGCCAGCCGCGACGTGCGCGACGAGAAGGTGAAGGTGCTGCGGGCGATCCCGCCGCTGCGGGCGGAGGAGGTGGCCCGCTCCGCGGTGCGCGGCCAGTACGGAGCCGGCTTCATCGGCGGCACCCCCGTTCCGGGCTACCGCACCGAGCAGGGCGTCGACCCGGCGTCCAACACCGAGACCTTCGTCGCGCTGCGGCTGTTCATCGAGAACTGGCGCTGGGCGGGCACGCCCTTCTACGTGCGCACCGGCAAGCGGCTGCCCCGGCGGGCCAGCGAGGTGGCGATCCAGTTCAAGTCCGCGCCGCACCTGCCGTTCATCGACACGCCGGTGGAGGCGATCGCCCCGAACCTGCTGACGCTCCGCATCCAGCCGGACGAGGGGGCCTCGCTCAAGTTCGTCGCCAAGGTGCCCGGCACGCGCGTGGACCTGCGCACGGTGAGCATGGACTTCGCCTACGGGTCGTCGTTCCTGCGCGCCTCCCCGGAGGCCTACGAGCGGCTGCTGCTGGACGCCCTCATCGGCGACTCCACGCTCTTCACCCGCTGGGACGAGGTGGAGCGGGCCTGGGAGATCGTGGACGACGTCATCGCGATGTGGGCCGCCCAGGGGGCGGACTTCCCGAACTACGAGGCGGGCACGTGGGGCCCCGAGGCCGCCGACGACCTCATCGCCCGCGACGGCCGGCGGTGGCGGCGGCTGTGAACGTCGAGGGGTCCGGGCCCGGCGCCGAGCTCGCCCAGGGGCGCGAGGTCGCCTGGGACGGCCACGTCGAGAACGTGACCGAGCTGGCGCGCCGCCTGGGCGCGCTCCGGGACCGCCCGGGCGGGCCGCCGCTGCCGGTGGCCGGCGTGCTCAACCTGGTGGCGGTGCCGCTGGTCGGCGAGGTGGTGGAGGTGGAGGGGCTCATCGAGTCCCTCGCGGACCATCAGCCGTCGCGCGCGGTCGTGGTCGCCCTGGACCCCGACGGCGAGGGCATCGACGCCCACCTGGAGGCCCGGGCCCAGCTGCTGTCCGGGTCGGCGAACGTGGTGGTGGAGCTGGCGCGGATCACGCTGCACGGCGACCGCACGCGCGCCGCCGCGAGCGCGGTCCTGCCGCTGCTGCGCTCGGACCTGCCGACGTTCCTGTGGTGGCCGCGGACCCCCGACCCGGACGACCCGCTGCTGGACGCGCTGGCGGAGACGGCCGACCGCGTCGTCACCGAGGCGGGGCGCGGCCACGAGGCGCACCGGGCGCTCGACTGCCTGCTGCGGACGGTGGCGTCGGAGGGGGCCGCGATCACGGACCTGGCGTGGGGGGCGATCACGCCGTGGCGCCAGCTGGTCACGCAGCTGGTGGGACCGGAGCACGTCGCCACGATGCGCGCCGGCGGCGTCGCCGAGATCTGGCACGCCGGCCCGGAGCACACGATGGAGGCGCTGCTGCTGGCGGGCTGGCTGCGCGACTGCCTGGGCGCGCGGCTGCTGATCGAGCTGCACGCGCGGCCCGACGTGGCCGACGGCGGGCTCGTGGAGGTGCACCTGGAGTCGCTGCGGGGGATGCGCCTGGCGATCGAGCGCATCCCCGGCCGCAGCTCCGCGGCGATCATCGTCTCGGGCCCCGGCGAGCCCTCGCGCCGGCGCGTGCTCCCGCTGCCCGAGCCCACCCGCGCCGGCCTGCTCGCGGGCGAGCTGGAGCTGCAGCGGCGCGACCGGCCCTTCGAGCGTGCCCTGCCGCTCGCGGCTACAGTGGCCGGACGATGACCGACGCGGTCCGGACCCCCGAGCTGGTCGTCGTGCCCGACGCCCACGCCCTCGCCGTCGAGGCCGCGCTGCGCATCGAGCGCGTCGCGG
This sequence comes from Miltoncostaeaceae bacterium, assembly GCA_035553775.1. GTDB lineage: Bacteria > Actinomycetota > Thermoleophilia > Miltoncostaeales > Miltoncostaeaceae > DATMJR01. The sequence continues at coordinate 15,212 of DATMJR010000056.1, forward strand.
TGGCGGCCGACTGGGACGACCCCGCCACGCTGGCGCTGGCCGGCGGCAGCACCCCCAGGGTCGCCTACCAGCACCTGGGCTCGCGCTGCGTCGCGTGGGCCAAGCTGCGGCTGTTCTTCGGCGACGAGCGCTGCGTGCCGCCCGACGACGCGGACAGCAACTTCCACATGGTGCGCAACGCGCTGCTCGAGCGCGTGTACATGCCGGAGAAGAACGTGCACCGAATGCGCGGCGAGCTCCCGCCCGCCGAGGGCGCCGCGCAGGCCCAGGAGGAGCTGCGCCGGGAGTTCCCGGGGCAGGCCGTCCCGCGCTTCGACCTGATGATCCTCGGCATCGGGACCGACGGGCACACGGCCTCGCTGTTTCCGGAGGCGCCGGAGCTGGACGTGGCCGACCGGCTGTGCGTGCCCGTGCACCGGCCCGACCTGCCGCAGCCATGGCGGATCAGCATGACGATGCCCGTGCTCAACGCCGCGCACCAGGTGATGTTCCTGGCCTCGGACGGCGCCAAGGCGGAGGTCATCGCCCGCGCGGTCGCCGGTGACCCCTCCCTGCCCGCCGGGCGCGTCCGCCCCTCCGACGGCACGCTCACCTGGATCCTCACCGAGGACGCCGCCCGCCTGGTGCGCTGACGGGCGCACCGGGTCGGGCGCCGACGGCCTCCGCGGGCCGGCGCGCCACGCACACCGCGCTCCAGTAGACGCCGGGCACGGTGCGGCACACCTCCACCCGGAGCCCGGCCGCGGTGAGCACTTCCGGAAGGTCGGGCATCGGTCCGCCTCCGACCACCAGACCGCGGGACAGGCGCGCCACGGCGCGCCACCCGCGGCGGTAGAGGCGCCCCGCACGCCCGCCGGGCGTGCCGTGCACCACCGCGACCACCCGTCCGCCGGGCACGAGCAGCCGGCGCGCCTCGGCGAGCACCGCGGACCGGTCGGCAGGGTCGAGCAGGTGCAGCAGGTAGCCGATGGCCACGAGGTCGGCCGCGCCGTCGGGCAGCGGCACCGCGCGGGCGTCCGCCACCAGCAGGCTCGGCGCCGGACGCACGCCGGACAGGCGGCGCCGGGCGCGGTGCAGCATCGCGGGCGCGGCGTCGACGGCGACCAGCGCGGCCGGCGGCCCGCCGTGCGCGACCAGCGCCGCCGCCAGGGCCCCCGTGCCGGCGGCCAGGTCCACCACCCGGCGACCGGCGAGCGGCCCGGCCAGGCGGGCGCCGGTGCGCAGGGCCGCGCGCTCCAGCAGCAGTTGGCGGTCGTAGAGCCACGCCCACCGCCCGAAGTGCGCGGCGAGCCGGCCCCCGGCGTCGGGCGGCGCGGGCGTCATCCGATCAGCGGGTGCTCCTGCGGCAGCGCGTACAGGCGCTCGCGCTCGCGCTGGGCGAGCGCCAGCACCAGGGCCAGCGGCCCCACGCGGCCGACGTACATGAGCGCCACGAGGATCATCTCGCCGGCGGTGCCGAGGTCCGCGGTGATCCCGGTCGACAGGCCGACCGTGGAGAAGGCCGAGATCACCTCGAACAGGCACTTCTCCAGCGGGAACGGCGTGACCACCAGCAGCGCGAGCGTCGCGATCACCACGGCGTTGATCGCCAGGAACGCGACCGACAGGGCCTGCCGCTGGCTGGGGACCGGGATCGTGCGCTGGAACACCTCGGCGGGCCGGCCCCCGCGGGCCTCCCCCATCACGATCATCACCAGCACCACGAAGGTGGCCACCTTGATGCCCCCGGCGGTGGAGCCCGTGCCGCCCCCGATGAACATCAGCACGTCGGTGACCAACCAGGACTCGTCGCGCAGCGCGGAGATGTCGAGGGTGTTGAAGCCGGCGGTGCGCGGGGTGAGCGACATGAACCAGGACTCGAGCACCCGGGCGTGCACCGGCAGGGCGCCCAGGGTCCGCTCGTTGGTCCACTCGAGCACGGCGTAGGCCACGGCGCCCACCAGCAGCAGGGCGCCGCTGCCGGCGAGGGTGATCTTGCTGTGCAGCGTCAGGGTGCGCGCGCCCCGCCGCCGGCGCTGCAGGTCGACGAAGACCGGGTAGCCGAGCGCCCCGACGATGACGGCGAAGCCGATCGGGACGACCACGAGCCAGTCCGCGACGAATCCCATCAGGTTGTCGCGGTAGAGGGCGAAGCCGGCGTTGTTGTACGCGGTGACGGCGTGGAAGACCCCGCGCCACACGGCGTCGCCGAGGGCGAGGTCGTAGCCGTAGTGCAGCCGGAGGGTGAGCACGGCGGCCACGGCGGCCTCCACCGTCAGCGTGAAGATCGCGACGCCCGCGAGCACGCGCCGGACGTCGCCGCCGCCGAGCGCCTGGGACTCGGCCTGGGTGAGCAGGCGTCCGCGCAGCCCCAGCCGGCGGCCGAAGACGGTGAAGATCAGCGTCGTCGCCGTGACGATGCCGAAGCCGCCGATCTGGACCAACAGCATGATCACGACCTGGCCGAACACGCTCCAGTAGCTGGCGGTGTCGACCACCACGTGACCGGTCACGCACACCGCCGAGGTGGCGGTGAACAGGGCGGTGGTGAACGACGGCGATTCCGGCCCGGCCCGCGCGATCGGCAGCAGCAGCAGCGCCGTGCCGGCCAGGATCGCCACGGCGAAGCCCAGCAGCACGATCTGCCCCGGCCGCACGGTGCGCAGGCGGGGCCGCGCGACGGTCACGGCGTGACGGGCCTAGGCGAGCGCGGCGAACTGCTCGGCGTCACGCGTCTTGCCGAACACCACGACGAGGTCGCCGAGGTTGAGGACGGTGTCCTGCGTGGCGTAGGTGAACTTGCCGCCGGGGCGCTTGACGCAGAGGATCGACACCCCGTACCGCGAGCGGACCGTGCTCTGCCCGATGCCCTGCCCCGCGAGCTCACGCGGCACGGTGGTCTCGATCAGGACGAACTCGTCGTCCAACTCCACGTAGTCGATGGTGCGGCCGATCATGGTGTGCGCGACGCGCACCCCCATGTCGCGCTCCGGGAAGACGACCCGGTGTGCGCCGACCCGCTGCAGGATGGCGCCGTGCTGCGCGGTGATCGCCTTGGCCCAGATCCGCGGGATGCCGAGGTCGACCAGGGCGTAGACCGCGAGGATGCTCGCCTGCACGTCGTTGCCGATGGCGACCACGGCCGAGCGGAACTGCTGCGCGCCGATCTGCCGCAGGGCGTCGGCGGAGGTGGCGTCCGCCTGGACCACGTGCGCCAGCTTCTGGCTGCTGTTCTGGCACACCCGCGCGTCGGAGTCGACCGCCAGCACCTCGTGCCCGAGGCCGGTCAGCGTCTCGGCGAGGGCCTGGCCGAAGCGGCCCAGACCGATGAGCAGGATGTCGTCGCGCTCAGCCAATCAGCGGCCTCTCCTCCGGATAGGTGAACATTCTGTCGCGTTCGCGCACCGCGAGGGCGACCACGAGCGTCAGCGGACCGACGCGGCCCAGGAATATCAGCAGGGCCAGCACGATCTGCGCCGGGGCCGACAGCCCCGACGTGATGCCGGTGGACAGCCCGGTTGTGGAGAACGCCGAGATGACCTCGAACACGCACTGCCCGAAGGGGTACGGCGTGAGCGCCAGCAGCAGGATCGTGCCGACCGCGATCACGTTGAACGCGGTGAACGCCACCGTCAGCGCCTGTCGCTGGGCCGACGGGGAGATCGCCCGGCCGAACGCCTCGGCGGGACGCCCGCCACGCGCCTCGCCCAGGACGATCAGGAACAGCACCAGGAAGGTCGCGATCTTGATGCCGCCCGCCGTGGACCCGCTGCCCCCGCCGACGAACATGAGCATGTCGGCCAGCAGCCACGACTCGTCGCGCATGGCGCCCACGTCGATGGTGTTCAGCCCGGCGCTGCGCGTGGTGAGCGACATGAACCACGCCGACAGGATCCGCCCCGGCGCCGAGAGGCCCCCGAGGGTCCGCTCGTTGGTCCACTCCGTCACCGCGAAGGCGATCGCGCCGCCCACCAGCAGCAGGACGGTGCCCAGCAGGGTGAGCTTGGTGTAGACGGTCAGCAGGGACGGGCGCCGTCCGCGGCGGCGCAGGTCGACGAACACGGGGTAGCCGAGGCTCCCGACGATCACCGCGAGCCCGAGGGGCACCACGATCCACCCGTCGGTCGCGAAGCGTATGAGGCTGTCCTCGTAGAGCGTGAAGCCGCCCTGGTTGAAGGCGGACACGGCGTGGAAGGCCCCCCGCCAGGCGGCGTCGCCGAGGGTGTGGTCGTAGCCGAGCCACAGGCGCAGCGTGACGGCGACGCCGACGGCCACCTCCACCACGAGGGTGAACGCGGCGACCCCGATGAGCACCCGCTTGGCGTCCGGCGACACGAACGCCTGGGCCTCGTTCTGGGTCAGCAGCCGACCCCGCAGGCCCAGGCGGCGGCCCGCCACCAGGAACAGCACCGATCCCGCGGCGACGATGCCGAACCCGCCCACCTGGATCAGCGCCATGATCACCACCTGGCCGAACGTGCTCCAGTAGCCGGGCGTGTCGACGACGGAGTGGCCGGTGACGCACACCGCCGAGGTGGCGGTGAAGAAGGCCGTGCGCAGCGCCCCGGCGTCCTGGTCGCGCGAGACCGGGAGCCACAGCAACACGGTCCCCACGGCGATCGCGACGATGAACGCGATCACGACCACCTGGCCGGGGCGGATCCTGCGCGCGAGGGACGTCCGAGTGGCCACCGGGGGACTCCGAGGACGGGGGCAGACGGCACCGTAGCGCCCGGCGGCGGGCGCTAC
>DATMJR010000057.1:0-2848 GCA_035553775.1 Miltoncostaeaceae bacterium
GAAGGCCCTGAAGAAGGCCTGACGGCATCCGCGGCGACCCGGCGCGCCGGGTCGCCGCGGATGCCGTCAGGCCTTCTTCAGGGCCTTCCGCGCCTGCTTGCGGGCCTTCTTCGCGGCCTCCAGCTCGTCCTCGAGGCGGGAGATCTCGCCCTTGAGGCGCCGCACGCGGGCCTCGGCGGTCTCGACCTGCTCGCGCACCTCGAGGGCCTGGTCGGCGCGCGCCTCGGCCTCCGTGGCGAAGACCGACGCGGTCATGGAGTCGTGCCCCCCGGCGATGAGGATGCGGCCGTGCTCGACCCACGCCTCGCGGTCGAGCTCGATCGTGGCCGGGTTGACCCCGTCGCCGTCGAGGGTGAGGTAGATGCGGCTCGGCGTCACGCTGGTGACGGGCACCGGACGCGGGGGCGATCCGGGGAGCCAGAAGGTGTCGGGAACGCTCGGCATGCCAGGTGGTTACCCGGGGGCGGTGGGCCGGTAACGGTGGACGGCGCACCGGTTACAGGGCACCGGCGCCCGTCGCCCGCCCCGGAACGACGAAGGGCCCCGCGATGCGGGGCCCTTCGGAAGTAGCGGGGGCAGGATTCGAACCTGCGACCTTCGGGTTATGAGCCCGACGAGCTACCAGACTGCTCCACCCCGCGCCGGTCCCTGCATGGTGCCACCGGTGTACGGGGCCGTCAACCCTCGGGGCGCGGGTCGAGCGTGACCGGGTCCCCCAGCCGCACCCAGCCCGGACGCACGACGTGGGCGTACACGCCGAAGAAGTTGTCGCGGCGGCGGGCGAGGTGCGACAGCACCGCCGTGTCGCGCTCCAGCGTGTCCGGATCGAAGGTGGTCACCGCGCACCGCTCGGTGGGCGAGACGACCTCAAGCTCCACGGGCCCCAGCGCGAGCCGCCGTCCCCGCCACGCGGCCTCGCCGAAGGGGATCCCGTCCGCGAGCTCGACCACCACGTTGGGGCGGAAGCGGCGCACGTCCACCTCCCGCCCGAGCCAGGCGTCCATCGCCCGCACCGACGCCTCGTTGACCAGGTGCACCGGGGCCGCGTCGAACACCCCCACCGCGCCCCGGGCGAGCTGCACCTCGCGGTCGAGCGCCGCCGACAGCTCCCGCGCCAGCGCGGGGTCGTCGGCCGCCCACTCCCGGCCGTCCGGCGCGGAGACGCGCACGTCCAGCCCCCCGTCACCGTCGGCCATCTCGGCCCGGTAACCCAGCAGGGCGTGGGCGCGCCGCGCGCTCACCACGCCGCCGTCGGCGCCGATCACCGCGAGGCGGCGGTCGCCGGTGAGCCCGTAGGGGCCGATGAAGACCCGGCGGGCCCGTTCGCCGCCGAGGGACTTCACCGGGAAGCGCATCAGGTCCGCCACGATGCCCACCGCGGGCCCGGCGGCCGGTCGCGGCCGCGTGAGGTGCTCGCGCACGCGCGTCAGCGCGTGAGGGCCAGGATCACCACCAGCAGCACCAGCAGCCCGAGCACGACGTAGGCGTACCGCAGCACCCGCCGGCGCAGGTCGAAGGTGGACCGGTAGGCGGCCTGCGCCCGTGCCAGCTGCTCGGGGTCGCGGATCGGCTCGGGGAAGTCGTCGTCGTCCTTCCAGTCGGCCATGGGGCCAACCTACCCGCTGACGGCGTGGTCACGAACCACGTCCCGCGGCGCAGGGGCGCGGCGATCCGCGGCGGCGGCGCGGCGGGCGGACTTCGCCCGGTACATCTCGGCGTCCGCGCGGGCCAGCAGCGCGGCCGGGTCTGATCCGGCGCCCTCGGCGTAGAGCGCGATCCCGCAGCTCGCCGTGACGGCACCGCGGGCGGCCCGGGCGACCGCGTTGGCCAGGACGGCCGCGATCGCACGGGCGCCCTCGGCGCCGGTCCCGGGGAGGATGACGGCGAACTCGTCGCCGCCGAGGCGGCCGACCACGTCGCCCTCGCGCAGGCGGGCGTGCAGGGCGGCCGCGACGGCCACGAGCAGGTCGTCTCCCGCGGCGTGGCCGTACCGGTCGTTGACCGCCTTGAACCCGTCGAGGTCGAGGACCAGGAGGGCACCGCCGGCGGTGTCCGCGAGGCGGCGCTCCAGCGCCCGCATGACCCCGCGACGGTTCGCGGCGCCGGTCAGCTCGTCGTGCTCGGCGAGGTGGGCGAGCCGCTCCTCGCGCCGCTTGCGCGGCCCGATGTCCTGGAACTGGCCCAGCCAGCACAGGGGCCGGCCCGCGTCGTCGCGGATGAACACGAGGTTGGCGATCACCCACACCGTGCCCCCCGACGGCGTGAGGAAGCGCTTCTCGGTGCGCCACACGTCCATCTCGCCGCGCAGGATCCGCCAGGCCGCGTCGACGTCGGCGGCGCGGTCGTCCGGGTGGGTGAACTCCTGGTCCCGCCGCCCCAGCAGGTCGTCCGGCGTGCGGGCGAGGAGCCGGCAGAGCTCCGCGTTGACGCGCAGGTACTCCCCGTCGGTGGTGAAGAGCGCCGCTCCGAGGGGCGACGCGTCGAAGGCGGCGGTCAGGTACCCGGTCGTCGCGTCGACGAGGCGGTCCGCACGCACCTCGTGCAGGCACACCACCAGACCGCCCGCCGGGTGCGCGGCGACGGAGGCGTCCGTGGTGAAGGGCACGCCGGTCGCCCGCGCGCCCTGCAGGCGCACCGGGGCCTGCGCCCCCGCGACGGCGGCCAGGCGCCCGGCGATGTCGTGCTCCTCCGGGAACAGGCGGGCCACCGCACCCGACAGGTGCGGATCCGCCCACATCGCGCGCGCCGGCGCGTTCGCCGCGCGGATCACGCCGTCGTCGCCCAGGTGGAGGGCGGCGACCGGGAGCGCGTCGAGTTCGGGGGGCGGGGGTGACGTCCGTGTCATGGG
>DATMJR010000058.1:0-5704 GCA_035553775.1 Miltoncostaeaceae bacterium
GTCCGCCCCCGCCGACGACGTCGCCGAGGACGACGGCGCGGCCCTCGCCGAGGCACTGCGCGAGGGCGACGCGGACGAGCCGGACTGGGACGCCATGCGCGCCGAGCTGTCGGGGATCGGCGCCGCCGAGCCCGGGGAGGCGCCCGCGCCCGTCGGCACCGCCCACGCCGAGGTGGCGGCCACCGCGACGCCGCCCGAGGCGACCGCCGCCGCGGCCTGGGCCCACGAGGACATCATCACGGATCCCGGATGGCCGCTCCCCGGCGACCTCGACGGCGACTGGGCCACCACCGAACCCGGGCAGGCCGCGCCGCAGCCCTCCGCGGGCCCGCAGGCCGACGCGGGCTGGCTCGGCGCCACGCCGGCGCCCGCTCCGGGTGACGACGCCGACGGCGATGGCTGGTTCGGCGCGGCGGAGCCCCTGGTGGCCGCCGCGGCCGAGGACGGCACCGAGGTGACCGTGACGGACGCCCGGTGGGACGACGGCCTCACGGCCGAGATTCCCGTCGTCGCCCCTGCGGGCGACGTCGCCGGCCCCGAAGACCCCGCGATCGGTGAGGGCTGGGAGCCACCCGAGGTCGCCTGGGAGGGCGCCGACGCGTCCGCCGAGGACGTCGCGGATGGACCGGTCGCCGGGGCCGCGTCGGACGCCGCGGCGGGTGGGTGGGACGTCGACGACGTCATCGGCGCCGCCGACCCCGCCGGCACGGTGGAGCCCGGCGACGGGGAGTGGCTCGGCGGCGACGCGCGGGCGGTCGCCGTGGAGGCTCCCGGCGGCTGGGCGGCGCCCGTCCACCCGGAGGCGGAGGCGTGGATCGCCGAGGACGACGACCCGGGCTGGAACGCGTCGCCCGTCGTCCCCGAGTGGGGCGACCCGGACGCCGCCGCCCCGGATCCCCCGGACCCGGCGGCGCCGACGCACGAGGAGCCGCCCGCGGCGGCCGCGCAGGGCGAGGCCGACGGCTGGCCGGTCGCCGGCGCGCCGGAGTGGGAGCCGGACGGGGCGCACGACGCGACGCCGGCGCCGTCCGGCGCCTCCGTCGCGGGCCCCGACCCGGACCTCGCCGAGGACGCCGCGCCGTGGCCCGCCCCGGTCACCGCGGCCGCCGAGACCGCGGCGGCGGCGGCCGCGGCGCCCGCGCCGGTCGCGCCGGTCGCGAGGGCGGACGCCGACGACGCCCGCACCGGCCGGTTCTCGATCGGCGGGATGGCCCTCGGCGAGGGCCACGAGGCGATCGCCGCGGTCACCTTCCGCCGTGGGCTGCCGGACGCCCCGGTGGCATGGGCGCTCGAGGACGGCCGCGCGCACGCGCCGGGCACGCTCGTGCTGGAGGTGCAGGCGACCATGAACTGCCGGGCCGAGGACGTGCTCGTGATGTTCGAGCCGGGCTTCGCACCCTCCCCGGAGGCGTTCACGCTGCGACTGTCCGCGCTCGCCGCCGGGCCCTTCGCCGCCAGCGGCACCTTCCGGGTCGTCGCCGGCTGAGGCCCCGTCGCGCCCGGCGGCCTCGCGGCCGCCGGGCGCGACGGGCCGGGCACCGGGGCCGCCCCGGGGACGCCGGTGTAGCCTCGGCGGCGTGATCCGGTCGCAGCGGCGCCAGCACCTCGCCCGGCTCGGCGAGATCGCGCAGGTCGCCGCCCGGCACGGGTTCGGCTGGGTCTTCGGACGCACGCCGCCGGGCGAGACGGCCGGGGAGGAGGGCGACGACCCGCGCACCCGCGGCCGGCGCCTGCGGGCGGTGCTCGACGAACTCGGCCCGACGTTCGTCAAGTTCGGGCAGCTGCTGTCGACGCGCCCCGACCTGATCCCCGAGGACATCCTGCGTGAGCTGCGCGGGCTGCAGGACGACGCCCGGCCGGTCCCCTTCCCGCAGATCCGCGCGGTGGTCGAGGGCGAGCTGGGGCTGACCATCGAGCAGGTGTTCACCGAGTTCGACGAGCGGCCCCTCGCGGCCGCGAGCATCGGCCAGGTCCACCGCGCGCGGCTGCCGGGTGGCGACGAGGTGGTGGTCAAGGTCCAGCGGCCGGGCGCCGAACGGCGGCTCCAGTCCGACCTGGCGCTCCTGCACCAGGTCGCCCGCGTCGTGAAGGAGCGGGTCCGGCGGCTGCAGTTCATCGACCTCACCGCCCTGGTCGACGAGCTGGGCCAGAGCATCCGGCACGAGCTGGACTACGCGGTGGAGGCGCGCAACGTCGAGTCGTTCCGGCGCGCCTTCCGCGGCAACCGGCACGTGCGCGTGCCGCGCATCTACTGGCGCTACACCACGCCGCGCGTGCTCACGATGGAGCTCGTGGAGGGGACGCCGCTGTCGCAGCTGGCGATCGCCGACTGGAGCTCCGAGGACCGCCAGACCCTGGCGGGGCGGGTGACGGAGACCTGGCTCGAGATGGTGTTCGTGCACGGCGCGTTCCACGCCGACCCCCATCCGGCGAACATCCTCGTGATCGATCCCGACACGGTGGGGCTGATCGACTTCGGCATGGTGGGACGGCTGACGCCCCGCGACCGCGAGGCGGCGGTGCGGCTGCTGCTGGACGTGGTCGACCTCAACGCCGAGGGACTGCCCCGGCGGCTGCGCGCCCTCGGCGTGCGCTACCCGCGGCAGAAGGAGGAGGAGCTCGCCGAGCAGCTGGAGGTGGTGCTCGCCCGGTACGCCGGGCAGTCGCTCGGCGACCTCGACACGCGCGCCCTGCTGTCGGAGATCTTCCGCACCGTGTACCGGCTCCAGATCACCCTGCCGGTGCGCTGGGTGCTGCTCGACAAGGCGCTCGCCACCCTGTCGGGCGTCGCGCTGCAGATCTCGCCCGAGTTCAACGTGTTCGAGTCGGTGCGGCCGTACACGTACCGGATGCTCGCCGAGCGCTACCGGCCGGACCGCATCGCCGGGCGTGCGCGCGCGGACATCGAGCGGTACGTGCAGGCCTTCCGCGAGTACCCCTTCCAGATCTCCGAGCTCCTCGAGGAGGTCAAGGACGGCGAGTTCCGCACCACGATCGACCTGGAGGGCTTCCGCGAGGCCGCGGACCGCACCGAGCGCGGCATCAACCGCCTCGCCCTGGCGCTGGTGGGCGCGGCGATGCTCGTGTCGTCCGCCCTCATCGCCACACTGGCGCGGGGTGGACCGGACCTCGCCGGACTGTCCATCCTCGCCGCCGCCCCCGCGTTCCTGGGCGGCATGGCGATCGCGATCTGGCTGGTGCTCGGGGTCATCCGCTCGGGCCGGTGGTGAGGGGGTTCACGTGACGCCGACGGGACGGGGGGGACGGTGAGCTGGCGCGCCCCGCGCGTGGCGTTCGCCGAGGTCGTCGCGCTGCAGGCCGCCCTCGACTGCCCGGAGCCGCTCGCCTGGGCGCTGGTGCGCCGGGGCCTGGGCGACCCGGCGGCGGCGCGCGAGTTCATCGCGGCCGACGGCCCGCTCGACCCCCCCGAGGCCATCGCCGGCATCGCGGCCGCGGCCGACCGCGTCCTGCGGGCGGTGGCGCGGGGCGAGCGCATCGCGGTGCACGGCGACTACGACTGCGACGGCGTCTGCTCCACGGCGGTGCTGGTCCGCGCGGTGCGCGCCGCAGGCGGCGAGGTCGTGCCCTTCCTGCCCTCCCGCTTCACCGACGGATACGGCGTGCGCGTGGAGACCGTGGAGCGCCTCGCCGGCGACGGGGTGCGGCTGCTGGTGTGCGTCGACTGCGGCACGACGGCCGTCGACGCGCTCGTCCGCGCGCACGACCTGGGCCTGGACACCGTGGTGTGCGACCACCACCTGGCCGCCGGCGTCCGGCCGCCGGGCATCGTCGCCAACCCCGCGCTCGGGCGCCCCCGCGACGACGCACCCGCCGCCGTGGGCGTGGTGTTCGCCCTCGTGCGCGCCATGGCGGAGCGCGCGGACGGCGGACTGCTCGGTCCGGACCCCGAGGCCGAGATCGATCTGGTCGCCCTCGCGACGGTCGCCGACGCGGTGCCGCTCGTGGGCCAGAACCGCCGACTCGTCGCGCGCGGGCTGGCGCGCATGCGGGAGGCACCGCGTCCGGGCATCCGGGCGCTGTGCCGGGCGGCCGGCATCGATCCGCGCACGCTCGACGCCCGCCACCTCGGCTACTCGCTGGGACCCAGCATCAACGCCGCCGGCCGCCTCACGCACGCGGGGGAGGCGCTGTCGCTCGTCCTCGCCACCGACGAGGACGAGGCGATGCCCCTCGCGGAGCGCCTGTGGGCGCTCAACGTGGAGCGGCGCGACGTGGAGCGGCGCATCACCGACGAGGCGCTCGCCCAGGTGGAGGCGATGCCCGACGAGTTCCGCGAGGCCCAGGCGCTCGTGGTGGCCGGCGACGGCTGGCATGAGGGCGTCGTCGGCATCGTGGCCTCGCGCCTGGTGGACCGCTTCGACCGGCCCGCGATCGTGATCACCCGTGACGGCGACGCCGCCAAGGGGTCGGGCCGCAGCCTCCCCGGGGTCGACCTGCACGACCTGGTGGGCCGCGCGGACGGCACCCTCACTCGGTGGGGCGGGCACGCGGGCGCGGTCGGCCTGCAGCTGCCGGCCGCGGCGGTCGCCCGGTTCCGCGACGAGCTGCTCGCGGCGGCCGAGGGGCTGCGCGCCTCCATCGAGCGCGCGCGCGTCCGCCCGGTCGACGCCGTCGTGGGCGCGCGGGAGCTCACCCTGCCCACCGCCGAGGCCCTGCAGGCGCTGGCGCCCTTCGGGCGGGGCAACCCGGCGGTGCGCCTGCTCATGCCCGGATGCCGCACCGAATCGGTGGGCACCGTCGGTGCGGGGCGGCACCTGTCGCTGCGCCTCGTGTGCGGCGGGGCCCACGCCCGCGCGGTGGGCTTCGGCCACGGGCACCGGGCCGGGCGCCTGGGCGAGCTGGAGCGGGTGGACGCGCACGTCTCGCTCGGGGTGGAGCGCTACCAGGACCTCGTGGGGCCCAAGGTCGTCGTGGAGCGGCTGGAGGCCATGCGCCGCGGCGCCTCTGTGCCCGGCGCGTGCGCCGCCGCGGCCTGCGACCGCGCCTGCCGCGCCCGTCACGACGGCGCCGCGCTGCGCGACGCGGTGCTCGCCGGGGGCTGGCCCGAGCCGCCCGAGCCGCCGGCGGCCGCCGGCCCGCCGCTGTCCGTGCACGACCATCGGGGCACGGCGAGCGGCATGAGCAGGATCGCCGCGCTCTGCGGCGCCGACGGCGGGGTGGCCGTGGTCGTGGCCGACGCCGCCCGCCGGCGCGCCGCGCTCCGGGACGTGCTCGCGCCCGGCCGGCTGGGGGTCGAGCGCACGGCGCTCGGCGGCGCCCGCTGCGCTCCCGCGCCGCTGGCCGAGCGGGTCGCGGCCTGCGCGGGACGGCCGGCGCTGATGATGCTCGACTACGACGCGCTGGCGCACGTCACCCTGCCGGACGACGTCCACGTGCTCGCGCTCGATCCCCCCGCCGCACCCGGCGAGGCGGCCTGGCTGCGCGCGCACGGGGCGGGCCGGCACCTGCACCTGGCCTGGAGCGAGGAGGAGACGGGCCTGGCGCGCGCGGCGGCCGAGGAGCGGGCCGCGCTGCGGCCGGTCGCGGCACTCCTGTGGCGGGCCCTGCGCGACGGCGGCCCGCGGTCCTGGGACGACGTCGCCGACCTGCTCGCCGGAGACGGGCCGTCGGTGCGGCACCCGGCGCTCGTCGCGGACGCGCTCGTGGCCCTGACCGAGATCGGCGTGGTCGCCGTGTCCTCGGG
>DATMJR010000059.1:0-5116 GCA_035553775.1 Miltoncostaeaceae bacterium
GCGGTGGCATCGACCCCGAGCGCCTCTCACCCCTCGACCGGGAGGACCCCATGAGCCAGCCTGACCCGCGCGTGGCCCTGTTGCGCGCCGCAGGCGAGGACCGCGCCGCCGAGCTGCTCGCGGCGCTCGACCGCCTCGACCCGCAGCCCGCTGAGGTGCAGTCCGCGCAGCCCGAACCGACGCCGCACGAGGTGGTTGATCAACGCCTGCGGGCAGAGGGCGAGGCGCTCCTCGCCGCGCTGCACGAGGGCACCGGCAACCGGTGGCGGTCGTGAACGCCACCCAGCTGTTCCCCGAGCCGCGGACCGACGCCAGCCGCCGGCTGCATGAGCTGGCCGCTCGGTTCGCCGAGCTGCGCTGGGAGGTCCGTGACCTGCGCCAGCGCGCGAGCGCCGACACGGCCGCGCAGGCCGAGGCCCGGGCCGCCCTGCACGCCGCCGAGGCCCAGGCACACGCCTTCCCGGACACGGGCGCCGACCGCCAGGTCGAGGCTGGCCGGCGGCGCCTGGTGCGGCTGGAGAAGCAGGCCGGCGAGCGGGGCGAGCAGCTGCGGGTCGCCACTGACGCCGCCGCCCTGGCCGAGGGGGCGATCACCCGCCACGCCCGCGAGCACCGCGAGCAGCTCGAGGCCGAGGTGCGCGAGGACGCCACGGCCGTCGCCCAGCGTCTGGCCGGCGCGGTCGCCCAGCTCACCCGGGCCGCGGAGGACTACCGCACCGCGGGGGCACGCGCCGATGCACTCCTGCGGCTCATCGACCCCGAGCAGTTCCGCGTCGTGCGCACGCCGGACTTGCCCGAGCGCGTCGCCGGCTTCCTTCGGGGCGGCGGCGCGGCGGCACGCATCCCGGTGCCGCTGCCCGTCCAGCCCGGGCACGCGCGCGTGGTCGAGGCGCCGGACACCACCGACGCGGGCGGGGTCGTCGACCTTGCTGGCCTGGCAGAGCGGGCGGCGTGAGCGGACCCCTGGGGGGGCAGTGCAAGGACCAGCGCAACCCGCTGGACACCCGCGCCGTCTCCCGCGTTTCCCTCCGGAGCCCCAGGTCTCGATACGTCCCGGGCGTCCGGTGTGTAGGCACAACCGCCAACCGCCGGACATAACGCCCCGCCGTGTTACGTAACTGCCGCTGACGCCGTGACCGACGCGCCCACCTCCCCGGTGTTCGAGGCCCTGCGGCGCGACCTGACCGCGCTGGAGGACCGCCAGGCAGGTGTGTCCCGCTCCGCGCCGGCACTCGCGCTCCTGGTGCTCGCGCACAGCCTCGACTCTGCCGCCGGCCCGCTATCCGCGCGCGTGGCGGCGGCGAGGGAGTTGCGGGAGGGGTTCACGGCCCTGCGCGCGTCGCTGCCCCCCGAGGACCGTCCGGACCGCCTCGACGAGCTGGTGGCGGCCCGTCGCTCGCGCCGAGCGACGTCGACCAGCGCCCTAGGCCGGCCGTCCTAGGTGGTGAACGCCGCGGTGGTAATGGAGGTGTGCGGGGTGCGGAACGTGCCGCGGCACCAGCGAAAGGCGACCGATCTCGAGCCCCGACAGCACCTCACGAACCATGAAGTCCTCGTCGATGACGAGGGCCCCGCTGTCGAAGGCGACATGGTGGTTGGGACACAGGCACAGCATGTTCGACAGCTCGTCTGGGCCATCGTGCGGGCGCCCGAGGGGTCGGATGTGCGCCGCCTCCGCGTACGGGCCCGCCGGCGTAGCGATGCTGATCCCGCAGATTTGGCAGCGGTGATCGTGCAACTCCTTCAGTGCGCGGGCGACCTCGCGCCGCCGCACGAGCTGCGCGGTCGAGACCTGTCGCCTGCTGACCGCTCCCTCATCGGCGGCGTCGCCCTGAACAGGAGGCTCGACATCGAGCGCAGCAAGCTGAAACCGCCATATCCGGAACCCGTCGCGCCCCCTCTCGTCCCAGTACCGGACGACCGAGTACAGCCCGTCGTAGCGGTAGCCACGCTCCGGGGAGTGAGCCGGGTCTCCCTCGGACCCCCGCACTACCCGGACGGGGAGACCCTCGTCAGAGCTCCGAGCGAGGGCGAGGTTGCCGCCCGCGAGCTGCTGGTCCTCAACGTGCTTGCGGGAGCCAGGCCTCCGACCCCCGTGGCCCGTGTAGACGATCAGGTCCCCGTAGTCCTCGTCGTCCGGGTAGCCCCCTGACAGGACGATCGAATCGGCCCCCTCCTTGGCGCCGCCGGAAATGCCTGCCTGCAGCTGTCGGTGCACGCCGGCTTTCGCTAGCGCTGCCCGATTCTCGAAGACCGTCCCGATTGCCACCCCGGGGATGTGTCCAAAGAGCGGCGGCACGGCACGCACTCTGCCGAGCGCGGAGAGCAAGAACCAGGGGTGGTCTCTGCGCATCCCGAAGAAAGGTGGGCACGTGACCGAACCGAACCCGCGCATGCTGCGCCACCTAACCCGCGCCGAGCTGGAGGCCGAGCAGGCCGCCATCCTCCGCCGGGCGCTCCTGGAGAGCGACCCGACGCTGCCCATAAGGGCGGGCGCCACGGCTGGCGGCGACCGGGTGCGGCTGCGGGGACTTCCCGTCGTGGGGCGAGGCGTCGGGGGGCACGTGCCCGGCACTGACCCCCTTGGCGAGCTACTGCGCCGGGAGGCCCAACGGGAGCCTCGCGGGCGGGAGCACCGGCGGAGTTGCTAGCGCGCTCGGCACCGCCGCACGGAGACGAACCGCCGCGTGTAGCGGCACTCGCCCCCGATGCAGTAGCCCGGCGTCGTCGCCGCCGTGACCCCTACCGGCGCGGTCGTCCCCGGCTCGCAGTACGGCAGGTCTCGCCAGTCCGAGGGCTCGTCGGGGTAGGTGATCGTCCGACACGAGTCTAGGCCTGCCGCCTGGCACGCCACGACCTCAAAGTCCTCATTAGAAGAACACCCCGCGGCCAGAACCAGCACGGCGGCGAGCAACAGCGCGATCAATCCGGGTGTGCGCATCGCGCGAGGCTAAACCCGGGAGAAGCTCCCCGACAAGGCTGCTACCGCGCCCGCCGCTCCCGATACTCCAGCACCTCGTCGAGCAGAAAGCGCCGGTGCCGGGACTGCTCGCTGGCGTAGCTGCACGGCAGCTCGCCGCGGTCGGCGAGCCGCTGGACCCACGTCGGCGACACTCCGAGCAGACGCGCGGCCTGGGCCGTGGTCAGCTCGACCGGCAGGGCGTGGTCGTCGTCCTCGGGGTGCATCTAGAAGTGCCAGTCGGCACCCGCATCCGGCGGTTGAATCCTGCGCGCGGCGCAACGACCCTCGGCCTCTTCAGTCGCGTCCAGATCGGCGCGGCGCGGGTGGGAGGCTTGACGCCACCGAGAACGAAGGGATTACGTCGACGCCCTGTGTCACAGTGGCGGTCATGTCAAAGGGGGGACGAAGTGGAGCCGAAGAGAGCCGCAGAGAGCCCGCCGGCAGGCCTCCCGAGGCCGGCCGGGGCACCAGCGGACATGAGCCACAAGATTCGCGTGGCGAAGGAGGCCCGAGCGATCGGCCAGAAGCTTCGGACCAGCAAGCGGGTACCGGGGTCTATCCACAGAACCGGGCGTTAGGCCGGGAAGGGGGACGCTGGCTCTCCCCCCTGTTTAGCGCGGAGCACGCCCCTCGCTACCAGCGGCAGGAACTCATCCGCGAGTACGAGGCAGCGCACGGCTGCAGGCTGGTCGTCGTCGTTGACATCCTTCTAGAGGACAGCATCGTCCTTTTCGAGGAGCTGCTCTTCGACGCTGACCCGAGCCAGGACCTCCACGTCCTGATCGACTCGCCCGGAGGAGACGGCGAGACCGCCGTACGGATGGCGCGCGCGGCTCAGCAGCGCTGTCGAGAACTGGTCGCGGTGGTGCCAAACCAGGCTAAGAGTGCCGCGACGATCTTCGCGATGGGTGCGCATCGAATCGTGATGGGGCCGACATCGGATCTGGGTCCGGTAGATCCGCAGGTCGAGGTCGCCGGCTCGTGGGTTGCAGCCAAAGACCTCATCGGTGCCGTCGATAAAGCCTATTCCGATGTCGAGCAGCGCCCCGAGACGTACCCCATCCACGCGACTCTTCTGGCCGACGTGAACGCCATTCTTGTCGAGCAGGCCCGCTCCGCCTTGGCCCGTACGGAAGACCTCGTTCTAGAAGCCCTGTCCAGCAATCCGGACCGTAAGCCCGACGAGGTTGCAGAGATCCAGAGGAAGGCCAAGGACCCGCTGATCGATAAGCCGCAAAGTCACGCGGCCATCATCGGGCCGGATGCCGCCGCTCTCGCTGGTCTGACGATCGATCGGTGGGATCCACAGTCGGATGCCTGGCGACTGCTCTGGGCGCTCTACACCCGCTACGTGTCCCTTGGCGCGGGTCCGCGGTACCGCGTGTACGAGGCTCGGCGCGCCTCTCAGGTGCTGCCGACGCAGTAGCACCAACCGGCCCGGCGAGGATGCCTGAGGGGACTCAGTGAGGGCGATGGTCGGTTGCCTTGGCCCTTTGCCGGAACCTCGAGGGAGGCGTGCGGTGGTACCGAATTGGTACCGGATTCCTCGTCCATCGCTTCCAGAACGTCCACTTGGGCAGACACGGCGGGCGTAGCGATGCGGGCCGGACGCGTCGCGTCGACCTGGTGCCGGGTTGAGGGCCTTGTGACCCTTGGGTCGTGGAGGTTCAAGTCCTCTCAGCCGCACCTCGTGAAGGGCCCGCTCCGGCGGGCCCTCGTCGTCTCCGGCGCCCGACGGGGACCCGCGTCGACTCACCGCCTCGACCCGGGGAGCTCCCGGACGGGTGCCGGCGGCACCGCCGGGACTGCGGACGATTCCGTGCCCGGCGGGCGACGACCGCCCACACCCGCCCCCGACGAACACGTCGGCGACGGGACCGTCGGGAGCCTCGCGCGGCGCGGGCGAGGTGCACCACGACCTCGCCCCCCGGGCCGGCGAGGCGGCGCGCGTTGGCGCGGATCACCTCCCCCGGGCACGGCGGTCCTCCCCGTCGCACCGGGGCGGGTAGGGACGACCTCCCGGCCGTCCGCGTGCGGCGCGGCACCGCAACCCGCCTCCACGCCGGCGGGCGCCCGCGGACATGCGGGCACCGGCGACGTTCGGGGCGGGGCCGTCATCGGACCCGGTCCGGAGACGCGCGCCGGCGTGGAGGC
>DATMJR010000060.1:0-2691 GCA_035553775.1 Miltoncostaeaceae bacterium
GCCTGCAGCGCGAGCAGCATCTCGTGCTCGCGGCGGAGCGACTCGGCGACGCGCTCCCGGCCGGCGCGCTCCCTCTCCCGGGCGCGTCGCGCGGCCCCGCCCGCCGCCACCACGACGGCGGACGCGATCAGGGCGAAGACCAGCTGCCACACGTCCTCACGGGCGGCGGGGTCGGTCGAGAGGGGCGGACGCACCAGGAGCATGTGCCCGGCCAGGGCGACCGCCGCGGCGGCGATCGCCGGGCCCACGCCGGCGAGCAGGGCCGCGCCGGCCACGGACGCCACCGTGATGCCGAAGAAGGCCGCGCCCGTGAGCGGCTCCAGCAACAGCGCGAGCCCCACGGCGACGAGCGCGAGCGCCAGCGCGAGGCCGTACCGGGCCACGAGGACGAGCGAGCCCGGCGTGCGGGACGGGGTCGTGGGGTCGGCGCCCATCCGGCCGACGGTAAACCGCGCGGCGCCGCTCGTACCAGAGCCGGGTCCCGCACAACCGCGAAATCGGTCTGCGGCGGCGATTACCCGCCTCGGCCCGCGGGTAGCGCCCCGCCGCCACAGCCCGGCCCACAGGAGGACTCATGCGCCGTTCCGTCTCCGCCGCCGCCCTCGGCGTCGGCATGCTCGCCGCCTCCGCCGCACCCGCCGTCGGGGTGATCACCCCCACCCGCGACGCCAGCACCGTCGCCCGCGCGATCGCCGACGATCCGCGGCTCGTGGTGGGTGCCGAGTTCACCCAGATCCCGCCGGCCGGCTTCCCCGCGGCCGTCGCGACCACCCCGCTCGGGCAGTTCCCCACCAGCGGCAACTCGTACGCGATCCTCGCGACCGGCGACGCGCGCGCCGCCTCGCGCCCGAACACCGACGGCGCCACCGGCGGCGACGCGGTGGGAGCGCCCTTCCGCGGTGCGCGCGACGTCACGACGCTGCGCCTTGACGTCAACGTGCCCGCGGGGCAGGCCTGCCTCACCTTCGGCTTCCGGTTCCTGTCGGAGGAGTTCCCGGAGTGGGTGGGCAGCGAGTTCAACGACGCGTTCATCGCCGAGCTCGACTCCAACACCTGGGACGCCTCGGGGCCCGCCCGGCCGCGCATCAGCGCCCCGGCGAACTTCGCCTTCGACACGCTCGGCAACCCGGTGAGCATCAACGGCCTCGGCGAGGCCGCAGTGATCCCGTCCGAGGCGATCGGCACGACCTACGACGCGGCCACCCGGCGGCTGCGCGCCGCGGTGCCGGTGACCCCCGGGCGCCACTCGGTGTACTTCACGATCTTCGACCAGGGCGACCGCAACTACGACTCGGCCGTGTTCCTGGACCGGCTGCAGGTGAGCAACCTCACCCCGTGCGTGCGCGGTGTGGCCGCCGACCTCACGGCCGGACGGCCCGCTGGGGCCATCGAGATCGCGGGCCGCCGGGTCTCGATCCCCGTCACGCAGGTGTTCCTGCCCGCCCGCCTGGCGGTGAAGCCGCCGCGCTTCACCCCCAGCATCGTGCGGAACCGCCGGCCGGTGCGGATGCGGGTGCAGGTCGCCGACGACCGGGGCTACCTGGTGCGGGGCGCGCGGGTGACGGCGCGCAGCGTGCCGAACGGACTGCTCCGTCAGGCCACCGCGGTCAGCGGCCGCGACGGCTTCGCGACGCTGCGGCTGCGGCCCACGGCGCGGCTGCAGCTCGGCCGCGGCGGCAGCGTGCCGGTCTACGTCTGCGCCAGCCGCCCCCGCGAGTCCACGACGGCGGGCGCCTCCGACTGCCGCATCGTCGGACTGGCGCTCGGCCGCTAGCGAGCGGCGGATCCCACAGGGCCCGGCACCGCCGGGCCCTGCGCCCCCCTACACGGGGCCGGCGGCCCCGCCCGAGGCCTCCAGAGGCAGCCGGGCGAGCACGCCCGACTCGCCCACCGCCCAGAGGTGGCCGCCGCCCACGGCGAGGTCCGACACGCGCCCGGGCAGCTGCAGCCGCCGGGTGACCTCGCCCGTCGCCGGGTCGATGCGCGCGAGCGACCGGCGACCGCCGGCGGCCCACACGCCGTCCGGGGTCACCTGCAGGCGCGTGGCGCTGACCGGGACGCACTTCAGGCCGCCGCCGGAGGGCCGCACCCGCCCGATGTGCCTGCCGCAGCCCGCCGTCACCCAGATCCAGCCCGCGCCGACCTCGACGCGGCGGCCGTCCGCCGCGGGAAGGCCGGCCACCGGCGGCGCCCCGGCCACCCGCCGGATCCGCTGCACCCCGCGCTCGTCGCCCGCGCTCAGCATCCAGCCCCCGACTCCGCCGGCGGTGATGGCGTCGGCCGGCACGTCGCCGCCGCGGCGGACCAGGCGGCCCATCGTCGCCTGGTACAGGGTGCCGCTCTGCGTCAGCACGAAGGCCGTCCCCGCGTTGCGGGCGCGCACCTCGACGGGCGCGAACGGGAGCGTCCGCGTCCGCGTGCGGCCGGATGCGAGATCGATGCGCACCAGCCAGCCCCGGGAGTCGAGGGCGTCGGTGGCCACCACCCACACCACCCGCCCCGACGCCGACATGTCGACGGGGGCCGCCGCCGCGGGCAGCGGCATCCGGAAGCCGTCGCCCGCCCGCCGCATGGTGTCGGCGCGGAAGGCCCGCACCTGGCGTGTGCGCCGGTCGATGACGACCACGTGGGGGCCGGCGACCGCGACGCGCATCGGCGCCCCGCCGATGTCGGCGGTGCGGACGGGCGCGG
>DATMJR010000061.1:0-19183 GCA_035553775.1 Miltoncostaeaceae bacterium
GGTGGGGGCGGCCGCCGGGCGCTGCTAGCATCGGCCGGTCGCACGGGGAGTATCCCGTTGGCGGCGCCGTCGTCACCACGGCCCACGGGTCCGGCGGCGCCGGCCCCGGCACGTCCGGGGCGGGAGAGACCTGCGGCGCCCTCTCGGCGCATCGGACGCCGGGTGTCCGGACGTCGTCAGGGGATCTCGCGTGGCCATACCGCTCTGGGCCTGGTTGGTGCTCGTCGCCGTGGTGGCGGTGCTGATCGTCCTCGACCTGCTCGTGTTCGGGCGGGGCGAGCACGAGGTGGGCCTGCGCCGGGCCGCCATCTGGAGCCTCGCGTGGACGGCGATCGGCATCGCGCCCACGCTGGTGATCCTGTGGTGGCACGACGGCGGCCAGGCCGGCGAGTACCTCACGGGTTACCTCATCGAGCGCACGCTCTCGATGGACAACCTGTTCGTGTTCGCGGTCATCTTCGGGTACTTCGCGGTGCCCTACGCGCTGCAGCCCACGATCCTGATGTGGGGGATCATCGGGGCGCTGGTGCTGCGCCTGATCTTCATCCTGATCGGCGCGGCCCTGCTCGACGCGGCCCACTGGGTCATCTACATCTTCGGCGCGTTCCTGATCATCACCGCGTACCGGCTCGCGACCAGCCACGGGGACCAGGTCGATCCGGACAAGAACCCGATCCTCAGGCTGATACGAAATCGGTTCCGGCTCACGGACGGCTATCGCGGCACGCGCATCTTCGTGCGCGAGGGCGGCATCCGGTACGCGACGCCCGTGCTGGCCGTGCTGGCGGTGGTCGCGACGACGGACGTCATCTTCGCGATCGACTCGATCCCGGCGATCTTCGCGATCACCCGGGAGCCGTTCATCGTGTTCGCGGCCAACGCGTTCGCGCTGATGGGCCTGCGCTCGCTCTACTTCCTGCTCGCGGGGGCCATGCGCCGCTTCGAGTACCTGTCGTACGGCCTGGCGGTGCTGCTGGCGCTCGTCGGCATCAAGATGGTGCTGTCCGACGTGGTGCACCCGCCCATCTGGGCCACGCTGGTGGCCATCGTGGTGGTGCTCGGCGGCGCCATCGCCTACTCGCTGTGGCGCACCCGGCCCGGGCGGCCCCAGCACGAGCCGATCACCCCGGCCTGAC
Organism: Miltoncostaeaceae bacterium; assembly: GCA_035553775.1. Lineage (GTDB taxonomy): Bacteria > Actinomycetota > Thermoleophilia > Miltoncostaeales > Miltoncostaeaceae > DATMJR01. The sequence goes on from DATMJR010000061.1 coordinate 1,137, forward strand.
CCTCCGGTGGCCGGGCGGCGGCGCCCGGCTACCGCACCGCCGGGCGCGGGGCGAGCATCTCGACCAGCGCCCGCGCGGTGGGGTCCTCGCCCAGGCGGCTGACCAGCGCCACCAGGGCGCGCACCGCCGGATCGCGGGGTCCCACCCGCTCCACCAGGCCGCGCAGCGCGGTGGCCGGGGTGCACGGCGCCCCGGCGCCGTCCGTGGTCACCTGGGCGATGTCGAGCAGCATCAGCAGGCCCTCGTCGGCGCCCCGCGGCACCGGGAACTCGGCGGCCAGCGGGGGCAGGCCGCGGATGGCGGCCTCCATCGCCGCGAAGCGTCGGTGCGCCACCAGGCGCGCCAGGGGCTCGTGGCCGGCCCGGCGCAGCGCCCGCGCGCCCTGCCGGGGGGCCCCGGCGGGTGAGAGGTCGTGCAGCCAGGCGGCCGCCAGGAGCCGGGCGCGGGCATCGCGCGGCAGCCGCGCCGTGCGTGCCAGGCGCGCCGCCTGCTGCGCCACGCCGCGCGTGCGCGCGTATGCGTCCCCGTCCAGCAGCGCCTGCGCGATCTCGTGGGCGGCGACGGGCTCCCCGGCCCGCCGCCACAGGCCGGCCGGCGCGGGCATCTAGCGCCTCAGCAGGATGAGCGCCTGCTCGATCACCTGATGCGCCTCCGCGTCGGCGCGCGCGCGCTCGGCGGCCGGGATCTGCGGCTCCGCGTCGCCGAGCAGCGTGGGCGTGAGGTCCACGCCGGAGCGCTCCGAGGCGCGCGCGAGCCAGTCGGCGGGCAGCTCGTCGGGCAGCTCGGTGCCCAGCATCTCGGCCACCAGCAGCGTCCACGCGCGCGGCACCACGTCCGTGTTGTATCCGCCGCCGCCCAGGGCGACCCAGCGTCCGCCGGCGGCCTCCGCGGTGAGCTGGCGCAGGCCGCGGTAGAGCCGGGGGAACGCGCTCATGGTCACCTGCAGGTGGGCGAGCGGATCCTGGTGGTGGGGATCGGCGCCGTCCTGCGTGACGATCACCTCGGGCCGGAAGGCGAGCACGGCCGGGGCGATCACGTCCTCGATCGCCCGCAGGTAGGGGCCGTCTCCGGCGTAGGGCGGCAGCGGGACGTTGACCGCGGTGCCCTCCGCGGGCCCGACCCCGCGCTCGGGCAGTCCGCCCGTGCCGGGGAACAGGTACCGGCCGCTCTCGTGCACCGAGCAGGTCAGCACGCGCGGGTCCTCGTAGAAGATCCACTGGGTGCCGTCGCCGTGGTGAACGTCCACGTCGATGTACGCCACCCGCTCCGCACCCGCCGCCAGCAGGGCGTGGATCGCGACCGCCGGGTCGTTGTACACGCAGAAGCCGGCCGCGCGGTTGTGCAGGGCGTGGTGCAGGCCCCCGCCGGCGGAGAAGGCCTGGTCCGCGCGACCCTCCCACACCTCCATCGCGGCCGTGATGGAGGCGCCGCACAGCAGCGCGGCGGCCTCGTGCATCCCGGCGAACGCGGGCGTGTCGCCCCCGGCGGAGAGCCCCCACTGGGCCGCCTCCCAGGAGTGCGCGAGCACCGGGGTGGCGCTGAACCGCTTCACGGCCGCGACGTAGGCGGAGGCGTGCGCGCGCTCGATCTCCTCGTCGGTGGCGCTGCGGGGCGTGACCAGCCGGACGTCGTCCCGGTCGAGGAGCCCGTAGGCGCGCATCAGGTCGACGGCGAGGAGCCGCCGCAGCGGCGACAGGGGGTGGTCGTCCCCCAGGTCGTAGGAGGCCATCTGCGGGTCGTGCACGAAGGCGGTGATCGGCATGGGGCCACTCTAGCCCCCGCGACGCGTACGACTCGTCAGGTGCCGCGCAATGCGCCCAGGGCCCGGGCCAGCGGGGCCAGCACGCGGAGCTCCGCGCCGGCGGCGCCCAGGGAGGTGAGCGGCCGGGAGCGCCTCCGGGCGAGCGCGCGCGGGCGCCGGCGGCGGCGGCGCGGCAGCAGGTCGGCGACGTCGTCGCCGGGTACGACGTCCAGCCGGATGATCACCCCTCCCCCCGCGTCGGCGCCGCGGACGTCGAGCCACGGCGCGCCGGCGCCGCGGTGGACCAGCACGCGGCAGGAGCCGTCCCGCCCGGCCAGGCGCTCGACCAGGGCGAGGACGCCGGCGCCGCCGTCGCCGGCCGCACGGGTGACGACGAGGTCGGGCCCGGCGATGGCGGCGAGGTCGGCGACGGCGCCCGGGTCCGATGCCGTCGCCAGCACGCGCGCGCCGGCCGCGGCCACCTGCGCGGCCATGTGCCGGGCCCACTCCGCGTCGCCCGCGACCAGCACGCGGGGCGCGCCGGCCGGCGGTGCCGGCGGCGGGGCGGAGGGTCGGGCGGCGCAGGTGCTCAATGGGTCCCCCGGTTCGGCTCACGGTGCGCCTCCAGCGTGCCGGGCGGCGGCGGAACCGCCAGACCCTGCCGGCCGGGGTCCGACCCCGGCCCGTCCCGGTCGCGCCCGCCGCCGGGACCCCCTGGTAGCGTCGGCCCGTGTCCGAGGGCCGCCTGCGCGTGATCGTCCCGGGGCAGCCCGACCGGGTCGCCGCACTGCCGGCCGGGGTGAGCGTGGTGGTGGGCCGCCGCCCCGAGCCGGCGGGCGACGAGCGGGGCCTGGAGGTGGACGCCCGCGGGGTGAGCCGGCGCCACGTGGCGCTCCGCACGGTCGCCGGCGCCGTCGAGGTCCGCGACCTCGGGTCCACCAACCACACCTTCCTGGACGGCGCCCCCGTCACCGCCGTGCGGCTCACCGGGGCCCGCGGGACGCTGCGCATCGGCCAGGCCCTGCTGGTGGTGGAGCCCCCGCCCGACGCGGACCGGACGGGGGTCCTGCGCCTGATGCGGATCACCGCGCCCGGCCTGCGCATGAAGCTGCTGGCCCTGTGCCGCGATCACGTCATCCCGCCACGCGGCCGCGGCGCCTGGGTGCTCACCTCGGAGGACCTCAGCAGCCTGCTCGCGGTGAACGGCACCCCGCGGCCCAGTTCCGTCGCCGACGACGTCAAGGACATCAAGCGGCTGGCGGGGATCCCCGGGGCCACCACGCCGCAGCTGATCGACTGGGCGATCGCCACCCGGGAGGTGGTCGACGCCGACATGGCCGAGCTCGACGCCCACCTGATGGAGCGCTTCGGCCAGACCTACCAGGAGCGCATCCTCGAGATCCCACGCGGGCAGTTCCTGCGCGGTCTGCTCCGCGCGCACGGCGACGAGGGGTGAGACCGGGAGGGGGCGGCCGCGGTCGCCCCCTCCCGGGGAGGATCAGGAGGCGGTGACGCCCTCGCGCTCCTCCGCCACCACGACCCGCTCGTTCGGCACGCAGTGCGTCATCACCATGCCGCTCACGTCGCGCGGACCGTTGCTGCCCAGGTTGCGCAGGCGCTGCTCGTCCTCCTCGCTGAGCGTCTGGCTCTGCAGCGGCGGCAGGTGCCGCACGTCGTCGGGGCCGATGCCGAGGCCCTCGCCCACCCGCAGGCCGAGCTCGTCCTCGCACATCAGCAGGTGCCAGACCATCCGCTCCTGGATCGGCCGGTCGCACTGCCCGATCAGCGTGGTGAGGTTGAGCACCAGGTCGTCCCGCTCCCACTGCTCGGACAGCAGGTAGCGCTCGCCCGCCTGGCGGTAGTCCTGCGTGCGCGGGATCCGCTTGCGCGTGAGCCGGCCCTCGATGACCGGGCCCTGCTCGTCGTGCGACGGGTACTGCGCCTCGCGCAGGCCCCCGGTGATCGACGGCTCGTAGTTGACGTGCGGGTTGTCGCCCGCGTCGTCGACGCCGTAGGCCATCTGCCCGCCCTGCTGGTTGGTGCGCACGGCCGCCTTCGGCCGGTTGACCTCGAGCTGCAGGTAGTTGGGGCCCACCCGGTATCGCTGGGTGTCGCTGTACGAGAACGTCCGGCCGACCAGCATCTTGTCGTCGGAGAAGTCCAGCCCGTCCACGAGCACGCCGGTGCCGAACGCGATCTGCTCGTTCTCGTTGTGCACGTTGCGGACGTTGCGGTTCAGCGTCATCCGCCCCACCGGGCGCAGCGGGAACTCGTCCTCGGGCCACACCTTGGTGTCGTCGAGCGGGTCCCAGTCGAGCTCGTCGTGGGCGTCGTCGGACATGATCTGGACGCAGAGCTCCCACTCGGGGTGGTCGCCGCGCTCGATCGCCTCGTACAGGTCCTTGGAGTGGGCCCCGAGGTCCTCCGCCTGCACCGCGGCGGCGTCGGCCTGGGTCCAGCTCCTGACGCCCTGCTTGGGCAGCCAGTGGTACTTCACCAGCACCGTCTCGCCCTGGGCGTTGACCCACTTGTAGGTGTTCACGCCGAAGCCCTGCATGTGCCGGTAGCTGGCGGGCAGACCCCGCGGGCTGAACACCAGCATCACCATGTGCATGGACTCGGGCGTCTGGCTGATGAAGTCGAAGACCCGGTTCGGCTCCTGGCGGAACGTCACGGGGTCCGGCTTCTGCGAGTGGATGAAGTCCGGGAACTTGACGGCGTCGCGGATGAAGAACACGCCGAGGTTGTTCCCGACGAGGTCCCAGTTGCCGTCCTCGGTGTAGAACTTGACCGCGAAGCCGCGCGGGTCGCGGGCCGCCTCGGAGGAGTCGCGGCCGCCGGCGACGGTGGAGAAGCGCACCGCCACCTCGGTCTGCTTCCCCTTCTCCTGGAAGAGCTTCGCCCGGGTGTACTTCGCGATCGGCTCGTCGCCGCAGGTGCCGTAGGCCTCGAAGACGCCGTAGCAGGTGAACCCGCGGGCGTGCACGACGCGCTCGGGGATGCGCTCGCGGTCGAAGTGGCTGATCTTCTCGAGGAACTGGTAGTTCTCGAGGGTGGCCGGGCCGCGCTCGCCGACCGTCCGCTGGTTCTGGTTGTCGTAGACCGGGTGGCCCTGACGGTTGGTCAGCACCCTGCGGTCGTCGCCCTCGGCGGGCGGCTGGCTCGCAACGTCCGTCATGCCCGTGTCCCTTCGTCGCGTGTCTGGCAGGCGGGGCAGAGCCCCCAGTAGGTCACCTCGGCCTGGTCCACCCGGAAGCCGTGGTCGTCGTGGAGGGGTTCCATGCAGGGGGCGCTCCCAATCGCGCAGTCGACGTCCCGGGTCGCGCCGCACCCGCGGCACACCAGGTGGTGGTGGTTGTCGCCCACCCGCGCCTCGTAGCGGGCCGGGGCCGCTCCGAGGTCGATGCGGCGCACCAGGCCGGCGTGGCGCAGCGCCTCGCACACGTCGTAGGCGCCCTGCACGGAGACGGGGACGCCGCCCGCCCGCACCCGCGTGATCACGTCCTCGACGCGGGGGTGGTCGTGCGCCTCCCGCAGCACCCGGAGGACGGCCACCCGGGGCGCCGTGACCCGCAGGCCGGCCCCCCTGAGCTGCTCCTCCGGCGTCCTCACCGGCCGGACGTTACCAGCCCCACTGGAACCATTCAGAGGAACGACGGTTTCAGGCGGGCAACAGGTCGAGCCCGATGTCGAGCACCCGCGCGGAGTGCGTGAGCTCCCCGACGGCGACGTAGTCCACCCCGCTGGCGGCGACCGCGGGCGCGTCGGCGAGGGTGAGGCCGCCGCTGGCCTCCAGCAGGGCACCCGGCGCCTCGGCGTCGCGGACCGCCACGGCGGCCGCCATCTGCGCCGGGGAGAAGTTGTCGAGCAGCACCAGGTCGGCGCCCGCGGCGAGCACCTCGCGCAGGCCCTCGAGATCGTCCACCTCGATCTCCAGGGGCACGTCGGGCGCCGCCGCGCGCACGCGGGCGAACGCCTCGGTCAGCCCGCCGGCCGCCACGACGTGGTTGTCCTTGACCAGCGCGGCGTCCCACAGGCCCATGCGGTGGTTGAGACCGCCGCCGCAGCGCACGGCGTACTTCTGCAGGGCGCGCAGCCCCGGCAGGGTCTTGCGCGTGTCGCGCACCCGCGTGGGCCCCGGGCCCAGCGCGTCCGCCCATCGCCGCGTCAGCGACGCGACGCCGGACAGGTGGCACAGGAGGTTGAGGGCCGACCGCTCGGCGGTGAGCAGGTCGCGCGTCGGCGCCTCCACCCAGAGCACCGGGACCCCGGGCAGGGCGGTCCCCCCGTCCTCGACGCACACCTGCACGCGGGCGGCTCCGGTGGCGCAGACCGTCTCCACCACCGCCGCCGCGACGTCCACGCCGGCCAGCACCCCGGCCGCCCGCGGGGTGAACCGGGCGCCGCTGCGCATGCCGGCCGGCACCGTCGCCCGCGAGGTGACGTCGCCGCCCGGGCCGGTGTCCTCGGCGACGGTCGCGGCCGCCAGCGCGGCGACCGCCTCCGGGTCGAGCCCCGCGGCCGCCAGGCGCCGCCGGCGCTCGGCCGCCAGGCTCACAGGGCCGCGGTGGCGAGCGCGGGCGCGTGCGACTCGGGGACCAGGCGGCCGTCGCGGAGCCGCAGGTCGAGGTGCAGCGCCCACTCCTCCCGGGGCACGGGGTGGTCGGTGCGGCGGTGGCAGCCGCGGCTCTCCTCGCGGGTGCGCGCCGCGGCCACGATCGCCGCCGCCACGGTGACCATGTTGGTCGCCTCCCACGCGCGCCGCGACGGGGCGACCCCGGCATCGACGGCGCCCGCCAGGGACGCCAGGGCGTACGCCGCCCGCTCCAGCTCCCCGGGGCGCCGCATCACGCCCACGTTCCGCGACATGGCCGCGCGGAGGGTGGCGCGGTGGACGGGGTCGAGCAGGCCGCCGGGTGCGGGCGCGCGGCCGGGGGGCCCGGCGTCCGGGAGGCGGCGGGCCAGCGCGCGGCCCACGCGCGTGCCCATCACCACGCTCTCGGTGAGGCTGTTGGACGCGAGCCGGTTGGCGCCGTGCAGGCCCGTGCAGGCGACCTCGCCCACGGCGTACAGGCCCTCCAGCTCGGTGCGGCCGTCCAGGTCGGCCACCACGCCGCCGCAGGCGTAGTGGGCGGCCGGCGCGACCGGGATCCACTCGGCGGCGGGATCGACGCCCGCCGCGCGGCAGGCGGCCGTGATCGTGGGGAAGCGGGTCGCGAAGCGGGCGCCCAGGTGGGTGGCGTCCAGGAAGACGTGGTCGTCCACGCCGCCGGGTGCCTCGGCCAGCCGGTCGCTGATCGCCGCGGCCACCACGTCGCGCGGCGCCATGTCCTCCAGCGGGTGCACGCCGGCCATGATCCGCAGCCCGGTGGCGTCGCGCAGCACCGCCCCCTCGCCGCGCACGGCCTCGGAGATCAGGGGCTGCTGCCCGGTGGCGTCGGGCCCGCGCCACAGGACCGTGGGGTGGAACTGGACGAACTCCACGTCGCGCACGGGCAGGCCCGCCCGCAGCGCGAGGCCGAGACCGTCGCCGGTGACCGCCGGCGGATTCGACGTCGACGCGAACACCTGCCCGTAGCCCCCGGTGGCGAGCACCACCGCCCGGGCCCGCACCTCCCCGGTCGACACGGGCCGCCCCGCGGCGTCCATGCGCGCGACGCGCACGCCGGTGACCCGGCCCCCGCCGGGTCCGGCGGCGACCAGCAGGTCGAGCGCGAAGGCGCACTCCAGCACCTCGACCCCCGCCGCGACCGCCGCCTCGTCGAGGGTGCGCTGCACCTCCGCCCCCGACTGGTCGCCGCGCGCGTGGACGATGCGGTTGTGGGAGTGACCGCCCTCCCGCGTGAGCGCGTGGCCCGGGCCGGTCGGGGACGGGTCGAAGATCGCCCCGAGGGTCGTGAGGTAGCGGATCGCGGTGGGCGCCTCGGCGACCAGCGCGCGCACCACGGCCTCGTCGCAGAGCCCCGCACCCGCGGCGATGGTGTCCCGGACGTGGTCCTCGAGCGAATCGGCGGGATCGAGCACCGCCGCGAGCCCGCCCTGGGCCCAGGCGGTCGAGCCCGCGTCGAGCCGGTCCTTGGTGACCAGCAGCACCGACCGGGTTCGGCGGGCCGCGAGGGAGGCGGCGAGCCCGCCCGCGCCCGAGCCCAGCACGACCACGTCGACCTCGCGGGTCCAGGTGACCGGGGGCGCGGCCAGCGCCGCGGGCGGTGCGGCCGCGGCCGTCACCCGACCGCCTCCGTCCCGCCCCGGGCGCCCCGCCCGGGCTCCCGGCCGCGGGGCGCGGTCACGTCACTCCCCCGTCCGGGACGGGGTGCCGACGGCGATCATGCGCTCCACCGAGCGCCGCGCCGCCGCGGCGACGTCCGCGGGGACGGTCACCTCGTCGCGCCCCTCGCGCAGGCACCGCACGAGCTTGGCCGGGGTGATCATCTTCATGAAGCGGCAGACCGCCTTGGGGTTGACCGGGCGGAACTCGACGTCCGGGTTGGCGCGCTCCAGCTGATGGATGATGCCGGTCTCCGTGGCCACCAGCACCGTGGACGCGCGCGTGTCGCGGGCGGCGTCGAGCATCCCCCCGGTCGACAGAATGCGCGTGCGCCCGGGCGGCACGACGCCCGCCCCCGCCAGGTACAGGGCGCTCGTCGCGCATCCGCACTCGGGGTGCACGAACAGCTCGGCGGCCGGTTCGGCGTCGACGCGCTCGCGCAGCTCGGCGCCGGTGATGCCGGCGTGGACGTGGCACTCGCCCATCCAGATCCGCATGTTCTCGCGGCCGGTGACGCGCTTGACGTGCGCTCCCAGGAACTGGTCCGGGCAGAACAGGATCTCCCGCTCGGCCGGGATCGAGTCCACCACCTCCACCGCGTTGGAGGAGGTGCACGCGATGTCGGTCTCGGCCTTCACGGCGGCCGTGGTGTTGACGTACGACACCACGACGGCGCCCGGGTGCTCCGCCTTCCAGGCGCGCAGCTGGTCGGCCGTGATCGTGTCGGCCAGCGAGCAGCCGGCGCGCGCGTCCGGGATCAGCACGGTCTTGTCCGGGCTCAGGATCTTGGCGGTCTCCGCCATGAAGTGGACGCCGCAGAACACGATCGTGGACGCGTCGGCGGAGGCCGCCAGGCGCGAGAGGGCGAGGCTGTCGCCGACGTGGTGCGCGACGTCCTGGATCTCGGGCACCTGGTAGTTGTGCGCCAGGATGACGGCGTCCCGCTCCTCGGCGAGCGCGCGCACCTCCTCGGCCCAGGTCGCCCGCTCCTCGACGCTCATCGGGGTCTCGATCACAGGGGTTCCTCCGTCGGCCCGGTCCGGGCGTGTGCGCCACGAGGGTAGTCGGCGCGCCCCGGATTCCACAGTGCGTGCCGGAGCCGGTGAGCGATACCACAGTGTGACTCCGGCGTGCCCGGGCGGCGTCCGGGACACCCCCGATGGCGTCGCCGGCCCGCCCGCAGGTGGAGCGCCCCTCTCCCCGCCCGGGGGAGGCGGCGGGCCGGCGCGTGTTCGTACCCTCCGGGCATGCCGGCGCCCATCCGCCTGCTCCGCGCGCGGCGGCCCGGCCGGCCGGCGCCGGGGCGCCCGCCGTCGGCCCTGGCGCCGTTCACCTCGGAGCGGCTGATCCTGCACCGGCTGCTCGCCACGGCGGGGCTCCCCGTCCCGCGGCTGTACGGCGTCATCGGCCCCGCCGGCGGCCACAGCGCCCTCTCGGGACGCCCGCTGCCGGACGTGGACGCCGCGGCCGCCTTCCTGGAGGGCGAGGTCCCGGACGCGATCGCGCTCCGCCCGTCGGAGGCCGCCGACCGCGCGCCGGCGCGCGTGCTCCGGCGCGAGGGCGACGCGTTCACCGACGCGGCCGGCGTCCGCGTGACCCCCGCCCGCCTCGCGCTGGAACTGCTGCGCGCGCCGGCCGCGCTCACCATGGTCCTCGAGGCGCTGGCCGCTCCGGGCGACGGCGCCCCCGCCACGCGCGACCTCACCTCCGTCGTCGCCGCCGACGGTCGCGTCACCGTGTACGACGGGCACGGCAGGACCCACTCGCGGCACCACCGTCCGCGGCGGGGCGGGGCGGTCCCGGCGGATGCGGAGGCGGTCGCGCTCGTCGCGGCCGCGGCCCCCCGCCTCATGCCGCTGCGCGCCGTCCGCTGGACCGTCGCGCTCACCCCGGGGGGGCCGCGGCTGCTGGAGGCCGGTCCGGCGGGAGCCGGCGGGGCGGACCGGTGAGGCTGCAGCGCGCCCTGCCCGAGCTGGCCGCGCTCGCGCGTTGCGTGCGGGGGGCGCGACGGGCGTACGGGGTCGGGGTCGTGTCCGCGCTGCGCCGCGCCCGCGAGGTCCGCCGGGACGGCGCCTGGACCTACGACGAGGCGCTCGCGGCCGGCCTGCTCGATCCGGGATGCGACGCGGCGACGCGGCGCGCGCTGGTCAGCTACTCGGTGCTGCACGCCGCGCAGTGGCGGCACAATCCGCTCCCGCTCGAGCCGCTCACCGAGAACAAGCTCGTGTGCGACCGCCTCCTGACGGCGTCCGGCATCCCCTGCCCGGAGCTCTTCGGCACCGTGGGCCGCGACGGCGGCGGGAGCGCGCGCACGGGCGCCCCGGTGTCCGATCGCGCCGCGTTCGCGCGGTTCCTCGCCGAGGACGTCCCGGACGAGGTCGTGATCAAGCCCGTCGAGGGCCTGTACGGGCTCGGGGTGCGGATCGTCCGGCGGCTCCCCGGGGGCCGGGTGGACGCGGGGGACGGTCCGGTGGACCCGCGGACGCTGTACGACGACCTCGTCGCGGACGCGCGGTTCGGCCTGTTCCTGGTGCAGGAGCGCCTGCGCAACCACCCCGAGGTGGCGGCGCTCACCGGGAGCGACACCCTGCAGACGCTGCGCCTGTGCACCTTCGTCCGCCGCGACGGGTCGGTCCACATCCTGGTGGGCCTCGTCAAGCTCGCGGTGGGCACCGGGCCGGCCGACAACTACCGGTCGGGTGAGACGGGCAACGGCGTCGCGGACGTCGACCTGGCGGACGGGCGGCTCGGGCCGCTGTACGTCGCCGCGCCGTCGGGGGCCGGGTTCGCGGCGACGCCCGTCGCGCCCGGCACGGGACGGCGCGTGGAGGGCGTCCGGCTGCCCCTGTTCCGTGAGAGCTGCGCGCTCGCCCGGCGGGCGGCGCCGGTGTTCCTGCCCATGCGCACGGTCGGGTTCGACATCGGGCTGACCCCGTCGGGACCCGTCGTGGTGGAGGCGAACAACTACTGGGGGCCGCCGCTCACGCCGATGCCCGCCGAGTCGCGGGCGCTGCTGCTCGCGACCTAGGCGGGGCGCGGGCGTCACGACGAGGGCGCCGCCTCCGGAGGACGCGGGGCCGGGGTCGCGGCGCGCGCGACGCCCCGCTCGCCCACCCCCAGGCACGCCGGGCACGCGCGGGCGACCAGGGCCCGCCGGCCCGCGACGGGCTCCCAGATCGCCCGCTGGCCCCAGCACGTCCCGCAGGGCTCCCAGACCACCTCGTGGACGTCGGCGTCGTGCGTGTGCATGGCGGGCCTCCCTGGGGCGCGTCTCGTACCCCCAGCGTCGACGCCGGGCGCCGCGCGCGAGATGTGCCCGTGTCCAGGATCCGCCGCCCGCCGGTGGGCCCGGCGGCGGAAACGCCTACGGGACCACGACCGTCCAGGGGAGGATGCGGTGCCCCGCGACCAGGCCCGCGGCCCCGTACGGGTCGTCGGCCGCGAAGCCCTCCGCCGCCGCCCGGTCGCGGAAGACGATCAGCGCGCCGCTCACCGGGTCGCCCGTGGCGCCCGCAATCACCAGGGCCCCCTCCTCGTGGAGGCGGCGCAGCAGGGCGAGGTGCGCGTCGCGGTGGGGCGCACGGCGTGCGAGCACGTCCGGCACGTACGTGTACTCCAGCGCGACGAGGGTCTCGGGCATCGGGCGGGAGCCTACGACAGCACGTCGCGGCGGGTGAAGATCAGATAGGCCCCGATCAGGCAGGGCGCCGCCCAGCAGGCGTCCACCACCACGGACCGCACCAGCGCCCGGCCGTCCACCGGATCGCGCAGGAGCCCGAACCAGGCGTTGCCCTGCTCGGTCACCAGGTAGGGCCGCAGCGCCTCGAGCGACGCGAACTGGGCCGCGACCTGCAGCACCACGATGAGGATCACCGTGCCGCCGATCGCCGCGACCGTGTTGAGGGTCGCCGCGGACAGCAGCAGGCTGAACGAGGCGAGGGTGAAGACCGTGATGGCGGCGAACAGGGCCGCCAGCGCGGCGATCATCAGCCCCCGGCCGAACCCCATCTCCGTCCCGGACAGGGTCGGCAGCGGGCCGGTCCCGAGCACCAGGGACCCCGCGAGGGCGCCGACGGCGAACTGCACCACGAGCAGGGTCACCGTGTACAGGGCGGCGGCGAGGAGCTTGGCGCCGAACACCTGCGGACGGGTCACCGACCGCGTCAGGATCGTCTTGAGCGTCCCGCCGCCCGTCTCACCCGAGATCACGTCGCCCGCGACCAGGCTCGCCAGCAGCGGCAGCAGGAAGAACGTCGCGAAGGCCAGCGAGAACAGCGGCACCGCGAGCCCGACGCCCTCCACCGAGCGCGCGAAGGGCACCTCGTCGGGCGGCCCGCCGTCACCGGTCTCCAGCGCGACCAGCAGGATCACCGGGATCGCGGCGGCGCCCGCGAGCCCCAGGTAGGTGCGCCGCAGGGCGCGCAGCTTGCGCAGCTCCATCCCGAGCACGGCACCCGTCACGGCGCGGCCCTCCCCTCCACGAGCTCCAGGAAGCGCTCCTCCAGGGCGTTCTGCCGCGGCACCAGGGCGCGCAGCGCGACCCCGGCGGCCACCAGCGCCGGCGCCACCTCGTCCACGCGCTCCGGGTCGCACGCGATGCGCAGGGTGTCGCCCGTGCCGGGGTCCTCGACGGCGGTCACCGCGGCGAGGCGGCCGAGGACCGCCCCGGCCCGCGCGCGGTCGCCCACACGGAGGGTGTACAGGCCCTCGGGCCCGGCGAGCTCGGCGAGGGTCCCCTCGGCCACGACGCGGCCGCGGGCCACGATCGCCGCCCGGTTGCAGAGCTGCTCGACCTCGGACAGGAGGTGGCTCGACAGGAAGACCGTGATGCCGGTCGCGGCGAGGTCGCGCACCAGATCGCGCACCTCGCGCACGCCGCCCGGATCCAACCCGGTGGTGGGCTCGTCCAGGATCAGCAGCCGCGGGGCGCGCAGCAGCGCCGCTGCCAGCGCCAGCCGCTGCCGCATCCCGGTGGAGAAGGTCCCCACGCGGTCGCCGGCGCGCCGGCCCAGGTCCACGGTGCCCAGCACCTCGTCCACGCGCGCGTCCCGCCGCCCGCGGTCCCAGGCCGGACCGTCGCGGCCGGGGTCGTCGAGTCGCGAGAGCAGGCGCAGGTTCTCGCGGGCCGACAGGTAGCCGTAGAAGGCCGGCTGGTCGACGAACCCCGCGACGCCCTCGAGCGCGCCCTGGCCGTGGGCGCCGCGATCGCGGCCGAGGAGCCGTATGCGCCCCTCGGTGGGCCGGATGAGCCCGAGCAGCATCCGGATCGTCGTGCTCTTGCCGGCCCCGTTGGGCCCCAGGAACCCGTAGACGTCGCCGCGGCGCACGGTCAGGTCGACGCCGTCGACCGCGGCGAAGCCCCGGTAGCGCTTGACCAGCCCGCGCACCTCGAGCGCCGGGGCCTCCGCGTCGGCGGCCGCGGGGCGTGATGCGGCCTCAGCCCGCACCGGTCACCTCCGCGAGCCGCTCCGGGGTCACGGCGCCGACCCGGACGCCGGCGTCGCCCACCACCGCCGTCAGCAGGGGCAGCCGCAGGGTGACCGGCCCGGGCGCGGGGTCGTCATCGCCGGCACCGCTCAGGCGCCGCAGCAGCGCGCCGATCCCGTCGCCCCCGCCGCGCAGGCGCAGCACCCGGCCCCACCCGGTCCCCTCGACCCGCAGGGCGGCACCGCGCTCGGCCAGCGCCAGCACGGCGCCCAGCGGCGCGGTCGTGCCGGCACGCGGCGCCCGCACCCGCACCCGGTCCGCCCCGACGGGCTCGTGGTGGAAGCCGGTCGCGCGCGCGTGCAGCACGCGCCGGCCGCCGCGGGCGCGCAGGGCGACCTCCAGCGGCACGCCGGTCTCCGCGTCCGAGGTGACCTCGAGCGCCTCCACCAGCAGCCCCCGGCCCACGGGCGCGTACCGCACCCGGTACGCGGCCCGGCCGGCCACCACCCGCGGCTCCGGCCCCGACACGCGCGTGGGGCCGATGCCGGCCACACCGGCGGGGACCCGGTCCACGGTGAGCGTGAGGAGCGTCTGCGAGGCCGACCCGTAGAGCCGCAGCAGGCCGCCCTCGCGCGTCAGCTGCCAGTCGTGGCCCTCCCCCTGCAGCTCCAGGCGCCACAGGTCGGCGCGCGCCACCCACAGCCGGCCGCGGGTGGTCCCCTCGGGCAGGGCCTGCGAGCGGGCGAACGCCGCGGGCAGCGCCGACTGGGTCACCCGAAGGTCCACGCGCACGCCCTCCCCCGTGCGCGGCGCGCCGGCGAGGGCGCGCACCTCGGCGAGGGGGCGGGGCGCCGGCGGTCCGCCGCCGTCTCCGGCGAGCGCCCGCACCACCAGCAGCGCGGTCACGGCGGCCACGAGCAGGGCCAGGGCGATCCCGGCCGGGCCCGGACGCGCGGGGAGGAGGGCCGCGACGGCCCCGCGCCGTGGCGGGACGCTGTCGCGCGGGGGCCGGCTCACCGCCCCAGGCTACCCCCGGCGCCGGCCGCGGAGGCCGGGACCCGCCGCCCGCTCAGGGGAGCGTCCACGCCCGCAGGGTGTACGGCGTCGCGCCGGACCGGGCGTAGACGTTGATGAAGTAGCGGCCGGTGGTGCGGGCGCGGATCACCGCCACCTGCCGGAGGCGCGGCCCGCCCGCAAAGGCGAGCAGGTTGCGCCGCAGGTTGGCCTCGCCGGTCGCGACCGTGCGCGTGCGCGGTCCCCAGAGGTACAGGTTGAGGCGTCCGGTGCGCGCCACGAGCTCGACCCGCAGCCGCTGACCGGCGCGCACGCGCACCGCGTACACGTCGTCCTGGTCGTCCCGACGGTCGATGTCGGCGGTCACGGCGAGCCGCCGCCGGGTGGCCAGGTTCGTGCCGCTGCCGCGCACGAAGCGGATGTCGTCGTTGACCTCGGCCACGTCGTCCGGCGGCGCCGGCGTGGTCACCGCCCGGGGGACGTCGACGGCTCCATGCCCCGCGACGTCGTCGCGCCCCCGGCGCCCGAGGTCCCGCGCGGTGGCGCCGAGGTGCGCGCGCACCTGGTCGGGGCTCAGGTCGTTGCCGTTGGCGGCCTGCACCAGCGCCACCACGCCGGCCACGTACGGCGCCGCCATCGACGTGCCGCTCTTGAGCGCATAGCCCGGCTGCACCTCGTTGCGCTCGACGCCCACCGGCACCGTCGAGAGGATCTCGACGCCGGGCGCCACCACGTCGACGCTGCGGTTGCGGGTCGAGAAGCGGGCGACGCCGAACGGGGTCGGGCAGTCGAGGTCGCGGCGCGGGCCGCACTGTGCGCCGACGCCGATCACCCGCTGGTAGGCCGCCGGGTACAGCAGCGTGCCGTCGCCCTCGTTGCCCACGGCGGCGACGATGACGGCACCCCGCTGGGTCGCCCAGTACACGGTCTCCTGCAGGGCGTTGAGGTAGCCCTCGCCACCGGCGGAGATGTTGATGACGCGCGCGCCGCGCCGCACCGCGTGGCGGATTCCGCGGATGATGGCCTCGTCCTCGAAGTCGCCGAACTGGTCGGCCACCTGCACGGGCAGGACGGCGGCCCCGTCGGCGCGGGCCGGTGCGACGCCGACGACGCCGACCCCGTTGGCCGGGGCGGCGGCGATGCCCGCCACGTGGGTGCCGTGGCCGCTGACGTCCCAGTCGTCGGCGTCGGACGCCCGGCGCGGGAACACCGTGTGGCCCGGCAGAAGCGGCGACCCCTTGCCGCCCCACTCCTCGTGCTGGCGGTCGATGCCGCTGTCGAGGACCGCGATCACGGGTCGCGGGGTGCGCCCGGTGAGGGAGGGTTCCCAGCCGTTGGACGCGAGCATCCACTGGCCCCCGCGCAGGGGATCCGTGAGCGGGGGGGGCGCGATGGACGGCAGCGGCGCGGCCGGCCGCGGTCGCTGGGCGACGGTCCGCGCCAGCGGCCACTCGGCGGAGGCGACGCCGGCGCGACGCGCGGCCGCGGCGCGCACGTCCCCGCGGGTCCCGGGCGCGAGCCGCCACACGCCGGCCTCGGGCACGAGGGGCGAGGTCGTGCCGAGCCCGGCCAGCCGGCGCGCGGCCTCGGGTGCCGCCGGCCGGTCGGTGAAGGTCACCAGCAGGGCGTCCGCCCCGGGCGCGACCCGGCCGAGGCCGGTCGCCGGTCGCGGCGCCTTGGCGGGCGCGAGCGCCGGGTCGTCCTTGGGCGGAGCCGGCGGCGCGGCGGCGGCGGTCCCGGCGAGCGCGAGCAGGGCCCCTCCCGCCGCCGCCGCCCCGAGGCCGCGGAGGGCGCGGCGGAGGTCAGACATACCGGTTGGTGATCGGCATGCGCCGGTCCTTGCCGAACGCACGCGGCGTGACCTTGATGCCGACCGGGCCCTGCCGGCGCTTGTACTCGGCGCGCGCGATCATGCGCAGCACCCGCGCCACGACCTGGGCGTCGTGCCCCCGCGCGACCAGTTCCTCGACGTCTAGGTCCTCCTCGACGTGGCCCTCGATGATCGGGTCGAGGTCGTCGTAGGAGGGCAGCGAATCCGTGTCGAGCTGGTCCGGGCGCAGCTCGGCCGTCGGGGGTCGCTCGATGGTGCTGCTCGGGATGACCTCACGCCCCTCGGCCGCGTTGCGCCAGCGCGCGAGACGGTAGACCCAGGTCTTGGAGATGTCCCGCAGGGGGGCGAAACCTCCCACCATGTCCCCGTAGAGCGTGCTGTAGCCGACCGACATCTCGCTCTTGTTGCCGGTGGCCAGCACCAGCCAGCCCATCTTGTTGGAGAGGGCCATGAGCAGCGTGCCGCGGGCGCGCGCCTGCAGGTTCTCCTCGGTGACATCGCGCGCCCGGCCCGCGAAGGTCTCCGCGAGGGTGTCCTCGAACGACTGCACCACCTCGGCGATGGGCAGCACCAGGAAGTGGATCGCGAGGCACTCCGCGAGCGCGCGCGCGTCGTCGGTGCTCTGCCCACTGGTGTACACGGACGGCAGGGCCACCCCGTTGACCCGCTCGGCCCCCAGGGCGTCCACGGCGAGGGCCGCGGTCAGCGCGGAGTCGATCCCGCCCGACAGGCCGATCACGACGCCCCCGAACCCGTTCTTGTCCACGTAGTCCGCGAGACCGCGCACCAGCCCCCGCCACACCTCCTCCTCGGGGCCGAGCGGCGGCGCGATCCCGGCCGGCGGGGGAGCGCCGTCGGCGGGCGCGGGGGCCGGCAGCTCCACCAGGGCGGGCTCGCGCGCCGGGACCAGGCGGCGCTGCAGCGGCTCGCGCAGGCGTCGGCGCACGGCGAACGACGGATCGAGGTCGCCCACCAGCAGGTGGGACGCGAACTGCGGGGCGCGCGCGACGACGGTCCCCTGCGCGTCGAACAGTGTCGAGCGGCCGTCGAACACCAGCTCGTCCTGACCCCCGACCTGGTTGCAGAACGCCAGCGGCGCGGCGCAGTCGGAGGCGCGCGTCGCCAGCATGCGTTCGCGGGCGTCGCCCTTGCCGCGGTACCACGGCGACGCCGACAGGCAGCAGATCAGGTCGGCCCCGGCCGCGGCCAGGTCGGAGGTGACGGGGGCGGGGTACCAGATGTCCTCGCAGACGGCGATGCCGATGCGGACGCCGTCCACGTCGACCAGCAGGGGGCGTTCCCCCGCGGCGAAGTAGCGGGCCTCGTCGAACACGCCATAGTTGGGCAGGAACCGCTTGCGGTACGTCGCGGCGACGCGACCGCGGTGCAGCACGGCGGCGCTGTTGAAGCAGTCGCGGTCCCACTCGACGACGCCGACGATTGCGATCTCGTCGCCCACCCCGGACGCGATCTCCTGCAGCGCCTCGCCGGCGTCGCGCGCGAAGGCGGGCCGCAGCAGCAGGTCCTCGGGCGGGTACCCGGTCAGCGCCAGCTCGGGCGTGAGCGTGACGTGCGCGCCGGCCGCCCGGGCGCGCGCCAGGGCGTCGGCGACCAGCGCCGTGTTGCCGGCGATGTCGCCGACCACCGTGTTCAGCTGTGCGAGTGCGACGCGCACCGGGAGGCCCTTTCCCCACTCCGGGCCGGAGTAGGCTTGGGGGCGGACGTCGGACGATACGCGACCGGTTCCATGCGGGCCGGCCGGCACC
>DATMJR010000062.1:0-3810 GCA_035553775.1 Miltoncostaeaceae bacterium
GCTGCCGTTCCTGGGCAGCCATCTGCTCGCCGACGCCGTCGACGCGACGGGTGCGCAGCTGGTGCTCCACGGGCACGCGCACCTCGGCGCGCCCGAGGGCCTCACACCCGGCGGTGTGGCCGTGCGCAACGTCGCGCGACCGGTGATCCGGCGGCCGTTCGCGCTGCTGTCGCTGGTCGCGGACGAGGGGGGCTGGCGCCTCGGCCCGGAGCCACGCGGACGGGCGCGGCCCGCCTCCGCCGAGACGGCCCGCGCGGCGTCCTCACCCTCGCGGTCGCCCCGGCCCTAGCCGACCCGGTCCACCGGCGCGTCCGTGCCCGAGGCGGCGCGGGCGCAGTGGGCGCAGCAGAAGAAGCGCCCGTCGACCTGCGATCCGTGCCCGATCACGGTGCACCCGCAGTGCTCGCAGCGCGGGGCGAGCCGGTGGATCGCGCACTCGAAGCTGTCGAACACGTGGTGGTTCCCGGCCGTGATCACCTCGAAGGCCAGGTCGTAGTCGTTGCCGCACACCTCGCAGCGGGCCACGTGCACCTCCCCGGTCGGGTCCTCCGAGGGGCGTACCCCGTGGGCGGCCGCCGCGATCCCGCCCGGAGCGCCCGCGACACGGCCGGCGGCCGACCGCGGCGCCCCGGTGAGGGGTGTCGGGTGCGGGTAGGTTCCGCGCACCCACGCCACCACCCGAGGAGCCCCGCATGCCCGCCTTCGAGGTCGCCATCCCGCTGCGCATGGTCCCCGGTTCCGGCAGCCTCGACCGCGAGGCGGACCTGCCGCCCGACGGGGCCACGATCCGCTTCGGCATGCACGGCCCGGTCGCCGAGCACTACCGGTCCGCCCCGAAGGACCCGCAGCCGTCGACGCTCGACTACCTGGTCGCCTCCATCGGCGGCTGCCTCATCGGCACGTTCGCGGGATCCCTGCTGCGAGCCCGGGTCCCCGTCTCGCCGGATGCCCTCTCGGGCACCGCGACGGGCACCGTCACACCGGACGAGGACGGCGTGCTCGTGCTGCGGCGGGTGCACGTGGCCTACGTGCTGCGCCTGGACGAGGAGCACCGGGGGGCGGCCGAGGAGGTGCACGCCGTGCACGCCCGGCGCTGCCCCAACGCCCGCAGCGTCGCGCCGGCGATCACGATCGCGACCGATCTGGAGATCGTCGCCCCGGTCGCCGCGTAGGGGAGGACGGGCGGCGGGGGAGTGACCGCCCCCGCCGCGCTCGTGTCAGGCGGCGTCCTTCATGAGCGCCCGGATCTGGGCGTGCATGTCCTTGATCGCCTTCTCCTCCTGGGCGATCAGGTCCTCGACCCTGCGCCGCACCTCGGGGTCCACGGGCGCCGCCTTCAGCGCCTCCCGCTCGCGCGTGTGCAGCTCGGCGACGAGCCGCTCCTCCTCCTGGTGGAGCTGCTTGGCGTTGGCGACGACGCCCTTCAGGTCCCCGGGGCCCTGCGCGGCGCGGCCCCTGCCGCCCGCGCCGCCACCGGCCTTCTCGATCGCCGCGATCAGCTGGTCCTTCTTCATCGACGACGCGCCGCTGATCTCCATCTCGCGCGCGCGGGCGCGCAGCTCGTCGACCTTCATGTCCCGCAGGCCGCTGTCGGTGGTGGCCATCCTCGTCCCCCGTGGTCCGGTTCGGTTCGCCGCCGGCTGTCGGCGGGACCGGGGCCTACCCCTCCCGGCCCGGGAATATGTGCGGACGAGACCTCCGGGGCCGTGTCGGGCGCCCGGACGCCGCCCGTGGCGGGTGCGGGGCGCACGGTCGCGACCGTGCTTCCAGGCGCCGGCACGGGATTCGCCGGCTCCTGCCGGCGGTCCGCTCCGCCCGCCTCGACGAGGCGGTGCCCTTCCGGGTCACGTGCCGCGGCCCGGCAACGGTGGACCGCTGCGGGGACCGCAGGGGGCGGGCGAGCCCTCAGGAGCGGGTACCCGGCGCCGAGGGGTACCGTGACCGAGGAGGCGCCCGTGACCGACGACCAGCTGCTCGACCCGATCACCCTGACCGGCGCCGAGCTGCGGCTGATGCTGGTGGGGCTCTACGCGGCCGAGGATGCCCTGGGCGAGGACGTCACGGACGCCCGGACCCGGTGCCGCCTCGCCGAAGGCGTCATCGCCGACCGCGCCGACGTCAGCGCGCGCGCCGCCTCGCTGCTGCGCGGCGACGCGGAGGTGGGCGCGGCGACGGCCCGGGACCGGCACGAGGGCGCCGTGGCCGTCCGCTTCCGCGCGGCGCACGTGGCGCAGGCCATACGCGGCCTGGGCCGCGTGGGCGCCGACGTCCGGGCCGGGCGGACCGGCACGGACGCGTCGCCGGACGCCGTCGACCGGCTGCGCGCGCGGCTGGAGCGGCTGCTGGAGCTGCCCGGCCTGCGGGCGTCCATCGCCGACCGGGAGCACGACCTGCTGCGGTAGGGCCACGCGGGCACCGCCCGGCGACACGGCGTGCACCCGGCCCGTCCGGGTCCTCGCGAGCCGCACACGGCCGGCGCCGCCGCCGCCGGATGGGTGCCCCGCAACCGCCGTCCCCCGGGGGCGCGGCCGCGCCGCCACGCCGGCCCGCGCCGTGGCGAGATCGCCCGCATCGGTGGGCGCCGGGTCCCCGGGCGGCCGCCGCTCGCCCCGTCGTAGGCTTCCCGGCGGTGCCCTCCGTCGTGGACCCCGGCGTCCTCGCCGCCGCCTCCGCCCCCGCCTTCCTTCCCAGCCTCGTCGCCGCGGTCATCGCCGGGGCGGCGATCGCCTACGTCTGCCAGCGGATCGGGCTCGTGCCGATCGTCGGCTTCCTGGTGGCCGGCGTGGTCATCGGACCCAACGCGCTCGGGGTCGTCACCGACCAGGGCACCGTCAGCGCCGCCGCCGAGATCGGCGTGATCCTGCTGCTGTTCAGCATCGGGATCGAGTTCAGCCTGGCCCGGCTGGCGGCGATCCGGCGGCTCATCCTGGTGGGCGGGACCCTGCAGGTGGGCCTCGCCATCGGCCTGACCACCGCGATCCTGCTCGCGCTCGGGGTCGCCTGGGAGGCGGCCGTCTTCACGGGCATGCTCGTCTCGCTCAGCTCGACCGCGATCGTGCTGAAGCTGCTGTCGGCGCGGGGGGAGATGCGCGCCCCGCACGGCCAGGCCGCCCTCGGGCTGCTGCTGTTCCAGGACCTGGCCATCGTCGCGATGGTGCTGGTGGTGCCCATGCTCGGCACCGGGGGCGGTTCGCTGCTCGACCTCGGCGACGCCGTCGTGCGCGGGGTGCTGGTGGTCGCGGTGGTGATCGTGGTCGCGCGCCGGCTGATGCCGCCGGTGCTCGAGCTGGTGGCGCGCGCCTGCTCGGCCGAGGTGTTCCTGGCCGCCGTGGTGGCCATCTGCTTCGGGACGGCCTACCTCACCAGCCTCGCCGGGGTGAGCGTGAGCCTGGGCGCGTTCCTCGCGGGACTGATGGTCTCCGAGAGCCGGTTCTCCGAGCACGCCTTCGGCGAGATCAAGCCGCTGGAGATCATCTTCAGCGGCACCTTCTTCGTGTCGGTCGGCATGCTGCTCGACCCCGGCTTCCTGCTGGACGAGCCCCTGCTGGTGCTGGCGGCGGTCGCGGGCATCCTGCTGGTGAAGGCCGCCACGGGCGCGGTGGCCGTGCGCGCGCTGGGTCGCACGGCCGGCACCGCGGCGTTCACCGGGCTGCTGCTCGCCCAGATCGGCGAGTTCTCGTTCGTGCTGGAGCAGGTGGGGCGCAGCGCCGGGCTTTCGCCGGGGGGCCAGGGCGCGGAGGGGGTGCAGGCCTTCATTGCCGCGACCGTGCTGCTGATGGCGGCGACGCCGCTGCTGGCGCTCGCCGGGCG
>DATMJR010000063.1:0-11947 GCA_035553775.1 Miltoncostaeaceae bacterium
GACCGACAGGGCGAGGGGGGCGTCGACCGGCCGATCGGGAACGGTGGTCGGCAGCTGCAGGTGGTGCGCGCGCGAGGGCAGCACCCCCGCGCCTCCGGCGCGGGCCAGCACGCGCAGCTGCGCGAGCACGTCCTCGCCCGCGTGGTCCTCGGGGAGCGCGCTCCAGAACCCGAAGCCGCCCGCGGCGCGCAGCGCCTCGACGTCGTACAGCACGCATCCTCCGATCCAGGCGACGCGGTAGAGCACCGCGTCGTCCTCCGTCAGTCCCAGCCGCCGCGCGACGTGCACGACGTTCGCCGCGCTGTGGAGGTGGTGGCGCTGCCAGGCGGGCGCCGCCGGCGTGACAAGCTCGGGCACCACCGGTCCGTTCCAGACCTCCACGCCGTGCTGGTGGGGCCGCTCGTCGTCCAGGTGGGTGGCCCCGATGAGGCCGTAGCCCACGAATCCGCAGCCCTCCCGCACGAGCGCCGCGACCAGCACCGCGAGGGCGTCGGGCAGCAGCAGGACGTCGTCGTCGAGGAAGAGCGCGCGGGGCGCCGCCGCACGGTCGAGCAGGGACTGGCGGTGCTCGGCCAGGCCACGCCGGGGATGCCGCACGAACTCCACCCGGGTGCCGCGCATCGCGAGCGCGCGGGCCACCGCCTGCACCTCGGGCCCGTCGATGGACGAGGGCGCCTCGCCCTGGTCGGACACCACCACCCGGGCCGGCGGCAGCGTCTGGGCGGCGAGGCCGGCGAGCGTCACCGCCAGCGCGGCGGGGCGGCGATAGGTCGGGATGAGGACGTCGACCTCCGCATGGGCGGCCGCGGTGTCCCCCCGTTCAGGTCCCGGCATGGGCCCCCGCGATCCGCCGGATCACCTCGCGCGTCGATCCCGGGACCTCGGGCGCCAGCAGCAGCACCTCGGCGCCCGCCGAGCGCGCGGTCGCCGCCTCCGGCGGCGGCGGGTCGTCCGGGAGCACCGCCTTGACGTACACGTCGGGCGCCAGCGCGCGCACCACCTCGCACGCGGTGTCGCCGCCGAAGACGACCACCTCGTCCACGCACTCGAGGGCGGCCATGACGCGGCGGCGCGCATCGAGGGTCAGCACGGGCCGGCCCTCGCCCTTCAGCCGCCGGACCCCCGCGTCGTCGTTGAGGGCGACCACGAGCATGTCGCCGTGCGCCCGGGCACGCTCCAGCAGGGCGACGTGCCCGGCGTGCAGCAGGTCGAAGCAGCCGTTGGTGAGCACCACGCGCGCACCGGCGGACCGGCGGGCCGCGATGCGGGCGGCGACCGCCTCCGGGGTGCCGTCGGGGACCGTCGCGGGCGCCGGCGCCAGATCGGTGCGCCGGGCGACGGCCGTGCCCCCGCGGCCCACGGCCGCCGCCGCCGCCGCGCCGCCCGCCCGCGCCGCCGCGACGGGATCCCATCCGGCGCCGAGGGCGCACGCCACGACCGCGGTGAAGACGTCACCGGCGCCGACGGCGGAGGCGCCGGGCACCGCCCGCACGGGCACGTGCGTCACGGGCGCGTCCTCGGGCATCACCAGCACCCCGTCCTCGTCGAGCGTGGTCATGACCGCCTGCGCGCCCGTCGCGCGTCGCAGCCAGGCGCCGCGGCGGGCCAGGCGCTCGCGCCGCGGCATGTCCGGGGCGCGCCCGGCGGCGGCGGCGCCGAGCAGCGCGAGCGCCTCCCCGGCGTTCGGCGTGACCGCGTGCGGCGCGAGGCCGCGCCAGGCGGCGAGGCGTGCCGAGTCCACCACGCGGACGCGCGCGTCCCGCGCGCACCTCTCCAGGGCCCGTCGCGCCCGCGCGTCCAGGCACCCCGCCTCGTAGTCCGCCACCACGAGCACGTCCGCCCAGCGCGCGGCGGCGGCGATCGCCTCGGCGAGGGCCGCCGCGGCCGCCGGGCCGGCGGAGCCGGCGTCGCCGTGGTCGAGACGCGCCAGCAGCCGGCCCTCGGCGACGATGCGCTCCTTGACATGCGTGCGGCGGCCCGGCTCACGCACCAGTCCCACCGCGTCCACTCCGGCCGCCGCCAGGCGGGCGGTCAGGCTCTCCCCCGCCCCGTCGTCGCCGCCCAAGCCCACGAAGCGGGTGCGGGCGCCCATCGCGGCGACGCTGACCGCGACGTTGGCGGCGCCCCCCGCGGCGTCGTGCTCGTCCTGCAGGCCCACCTTGGGGGCGGGTGCCTCGCGGCAGGTGCCGCGCAGGGTGCCCTCGCGGTAACGGTCGAGGAGGGCGTCCCCCACCACGGCGACGCGCAGGGTCGGCAGGGCGCGCGGGAGGTCGGAGAGCTCGGGCATCGCGCCCCCCCTTCCCCCCTCCGGGGACGGGAAACGGCACTCGCTACCCACCCCTTCCGTTCCGAATCGAGCAGGAGCGAGAAAATGGTTTCCCAATCACCGACCGGGGGAAGCCGACCGCCGCGCCGGACCGGGCGCCCAGCGACGGGAGGTCAGATTTGGGTCGGGTTCGCGACGGCGGGCACGTGCTCGTGGTGCGGCAGGACAACGACGGCGACGTCCTGCTCGCGGGGCCCGCCGTCCGCGCCGTCGCCGCCCGCGCCGGACGCGTGACCCTCCTCGCCGGGCCCCGGGGGCGGCAGGCCGCCGCGGCCCTCCCGGGCGTCGACCACGTCGAGGTCCTGGCCGCCCCCTGGATCGACCCGGAGCCCGCGCCCGTGACGGCGGCCGGCATGGAGGCCGCGGTCTCACGGCTCGCCGCGCTCGCGCCGGACGCCGCGATCATCCTCACCTCGTACCACCAGAGTCCCCTCCCCCTGGCGCTGCTGCTGCGCGTGGCGGGCGTCCCCTGGATCGGCGCCATCAGCGACGACTACCCGGGGTCCCTGCTCGACCTGCGCCACCGCGTGCCCGACGACGTGCACGAGGTCGAGCGCGCGCTGTCGCTGGTCACGGCCGCGGGGTTCCCGCCCGCCCCGGGCGACACCGCCCTGCGCGTGCGCCGCGGCGGTGGCGCGCCGGCGGGCCTGCCCCCCGGCTACGTGGTGGTCCACCCCGGGGCGTCGGTCCCCGCGCGTGCGTGGCCCGCCACGCACCACGCGGCGCTGGTCGAGGCGGTCACCGGCGCGGGCGTGCCCGTGGTGGTGACCGGCGGCCCCGGCGAGACGGCGCTGACGGCGCGCGTCGCGGCCGCGGGCGCGTCCGGGCGGGTGATGGACCTCGGCGGCCTCACCGACTTCGCCGGCCTCGCGGAGGTGCTGGCCGGGGCGCGCGCCGTCGTGGTCGGCAACACCGGGCCCGCGCACCTCGCGGCCGCCGTGGGGACCCCCGTGGTGTGGCTGCACGCGCCGACCGTCCCCGAGGTGCGCTGGCATCCCTGGCGTGTCCCCTACGTGCGCCTCGCCAACGACACGCCCTGCGCCGGCTGCCGCGCCCGCATGTGCCCCGTGCCCGCCCACCCCTGCCTGTCGGCCGTGCCGCCGGCGGCCGCCGCCGAGGCACTCGGCCGGCTGGCGGGCGTCCCCGTCCCCGCGGAGGTCGCATGCGCATCCTGAGCTGGCACGTCCACGGCGCCTGGAGCACGGCGTTCGTGCGCGGCGCGCACGACCACCTGATCCCGGTCACGCCCGACCGCGGTCCCGACGGCCGCGGACGCCCCACCACCTACGAGTGGCCGGAGCGCGCGCGCGAGGTGACGCCCGAGGAACTGCGGGAGTCCCCGGTGGACGTGGTGCTGCTGCAGCGCCCCCACGAGATCGAGCTGTGCGAGCGGTGGACCGGCCTCCGCCCCGGCCGCGACGTGCCGGCGGTCTACGTGGAGCACAACGCCCCCCAGGGCCGCATCGCGGAGATGCGGCACCCGATGGCGGACCGCGACGACCTGACGCTGGTGCACGTCACGCACTTCAACGCGCTCTTCTGGGACGCGGGCGGCACCCCCGTGCGGGTGGTCGAGCACGGGATCCCGGACCCCGGGCACCGCTACACGGGCGAGATCCCCCACGCCTGCGTGGTGGTGAACGAGCCGGTGCGGCGCGGCCGGGTGACCGGCACCGACCTGCTGCCCCGCCTCAACGGCGAGGTGCACATCGACCTGTTCGGCATCGACTCGGAGCCGCTCGGCGGGCAGGGGGACGTCCCCCACGGCCGGCTCCTGACCGAGATGGCGCGGCGCCGGGTGTACCTGCACCCGGTGCGCTGGACCTCCCTGGGGCTGTCGCTGCTGGAGGCGATGCACCTGGGGATGCCCGTCGTGGCCCTCGCCACCACCGAGGTCACCGACGCGGTGCCCGAGGAGTGCGGCGTCGTGTCCAACCGGATCGACGTCCTCCGCGACGCGCTGTCGGCGTTCGCCCGCGATCCCGACCGCGCCCGCCGCGCCGGGGACGCCGCCCGGGAGGCCGCACTCGCCCGGTTCGGCCTGGAGCGGTTCCTCGCCGACTGGGACACCCTGCTGCAGGAGGTGGTCCGATGAGGATCGACATGGTCTCGGAACACGCGAGCCCCCTGGCCGCCCTCGGCGGCGAGGACGCGGGGGGGCAGAACGTGCACGTCGCCGCGCTCGCCCTCGCGCTGGCGCGGCGGGGGGCGGAGGTGGTGGTGCACACGCGCCGGGACGACCCGTCGCTGCCCGACCGCGTCGAGATCGCCGACGGGGTGACGGTCGCGCACGTCGAGGCGGGCCCGCCCACGGCGCTGCCCAAGGACTCCCTGCTGCCGCACATGCCCGAGTTCGCCGGCCGCCTGTCCGCGGAGTGGTGCGCGGCTCCCCCGGACGTCGTCCACTCGCACTTCTGGATGTCGGGCCTGGCCGCGCTCTGGGCCGCGCGCCCGCTGGGCGTGCCCGTGGTGCACACCTTCCACGCGCTCGGCATCGTGAAGCGGCGGCATCAGGGCGCGGCCGACACCTCACCGCCCGACCGGCTCGACCTGGAGCGGCGGATCGTGTCGGAGGCCGACCGCATCGTCGCCACCTGCTCGGACGAGGTCTTCGAGCTGATGCGCATGGGCGCCGACCGGCACCGCGTATCGGTGGTGCCCTGCGGCGTCGACGTGACGCGCTTCACCGCGGAGGGGCCGGCCGAGCCGCGCGGCACGCGCCCGCGCGTCGTGGCGCTGTCCCGGCTGGTGCCGCGCAAGGGCGTCGACGACGTCATCCGCGCGATGCGCCTGGTGCCGGCGGCCGAGCTGCTGGTGGTGGGCGGCCCGGCGCCGGAGGCCGTCGCGGACGACCCGGAGTGCCGGCGCCTGATGGACGTCGCACGTGAGGCGGGGGTCGCCGACCGGGTCGTTTTCCGCGGCGCGCTGCCGCGCGAGGCGGTGCCGGCGCTGCTGCGCAGCGCCGACCTGGTCGCCTGCACGCCCTGGTACGAGCCCTTCGGGATCGTGCCGCTGGAGGCGATGGCCTGCGGCGTGCCCGTGGTGGCCACCCGCGTGGGCGGCCTGGTCGACTCGGTCGTGCACGAGGTCACGGGGGTGCACGTGCCGCCGCGCGAGCCGGAGGCTCTCGGCCGGGCGCTCGCGGACCTGCTGGCCACGCCCGAACGGCGCGCGGCGATGGGCCGTGCCGGGGCGCGCCGCGCCCGGGAGCGCTTCGGATGGGACCGCGTGGCCGGCGCGACCCTCGAGGCGTACGGCCGCGCGATCGAGGCCGCGCGCCCGGCCCGGGCCCTGTCGGCCCGGGGGACGGCGCTGTGACCGCGGGCATCCGGGAGCACGTCGGCCGGCTGCAGCGGGCGCTGGCGGGCGTCGAGCGCGACGCCGACGCGCTGGAGGAGTGGGGGACCGATCTGGCCCGGGTCCTGACGCGGGGCGGGCGTCTGCTGGCCGCCGGCAACGGCGGCAGCGCGGCCCACGCCCAGCACCTCACCGGGGAGCTGGTCGGGCGCTACCGCACCGAGCGACGGGCCCTGTCGGCGCTGGCGCTGCACGCCGAGACCACCAGCCTCACCGCCATCGTCAACGACTACGGGGCCGAGGCGGCGTTCGCCCGCCAGGTGGAGGCCCACGGGCGCCCGGGCGACGTGCTGCTGCTGATCTCCACGTCGGGCCGCAGCGCCAACCTGATCGCCGCGGCCGCGGCCGGGCGCCGCGAGGGCCTCGAGGTCTGGGGGCTCTCGGGACCCCGCCCCAACCCGCTGGCGGAGTGCTGCGACCGCTGCCTGGCGGTGGACGCGGACACGACCGCCACCATCCAGGAGGTCCACCAGGTGCTGGTCCACCTGCTGTGCGAGGCCGTGGACGCGCGCATCGCGGCCCGGGACGAGCGCCCCCTGCGCCTCGTCGGCGGGAGCTCCGCGTGAGCGACGGGCGCCGCCTGCTGGTCCTCGGCGACGCGCTGCTCGACGTCGACCTGGACGGCGAGGCCCGGCGCCTGTGCCCGGACGCGCCCGCGCCGGTCATCGAGGCGCCGCGCGAGAGCGCCCGCCCGGGGGGCGCCGGCCTCGCCGCGTGGATGCTCGCCCGCGACGGCCACGAGGTCACGCTCGCCACCGCGCTCGGCGACGACGCCGCGGGCGCGCGGGTGCGCGCGCTGCTCGAGGAGCGCGGGGTGCGGGTGCTCGACCTCGGGGGCGCCGGCACCACCCCGGAGAAGGTGCGCATCCGGGCGTCGGGGCACGTGCTGGCGCGCCTCGACCGCGGCGGGCCGCCCGTGGTCCGCACGCGGCCCATCGAGCTGCGCGCCGCGCTGGGCGCCGCCGACGCCGTGCTGGTGGCCGACTACGGGCAGGGCATCAGCGCCGACGAGGCCGTCCGGCGCGCCTTCGGCCGTGCGTGCGACCGCGTCCCGGTGGTGTGGGACCCGCACCCACGCGGCGCCCTGCCGGTGCCCGGGGTGGC
The DNA here is from genome assembly GCA_035553775.1 of Miltoncostaeaceae bacterium. Taxonomy (GTDB): domain Bacteria; phylum Actinomycetota; class Thermoleophilia; order Miltoncostaeales; family Miltoncostaeaceae; genus DATMJR01. The sequence continues at coordinate 6,788 of DATMJR010000063.1, forward strand.
GCTGCTCACCCCGAACGCCGCCGAGGCCCGGGGACTGCTCGGCACCCTGGGGCGCGACGGGCACCCCGAGCCGGCCACGGCGCTGCGCGCCCACCTGGCCGCCCGGGCCGTCGCCGTCACGCAGGGTGCGCGGGGGGCCGTGCTCGCCGGCGCGGACGGGGCGCCCGTGACCGTGGCGCCCGTGCGGACGGCGCCGGCCGACGCCGACCCCCTGGGCGCCGGTGACCGGTTCGCCAGCGCGGCCGCCGCGGCGCTGGCCGGCGGCGGCGACGTGCACGACGCCGTGCGGGATGCGGTGCAGCGGGCGGCCGACTTCGTCTGCGACGGCGGGGTCGCGGCGATGAACCGCCCCGGCGGCGAGGAGGCCGCCCTCGCGCTGGCGGCGCGGGTGCGCGCGGCCGGAGGGACGGTGGTGGCGACGGGCGGGTGCTTCGACATCGTGCACGCCGGTCACGTCGCGTCCCTGTCCGCCGCGCGCGCCCTGGGCGACTGCCTGGTGGTGCTGCTCAATTCCGACGCGTCCGTGCGCCGCCTGAAGGGCCCGTCGCGCCCCGTCATGAGCGAGGGGGAGCGCGCCGCGCTGCTGCGTGCCCTGCGCTGCGTCGACGCCGTCCTGGTGTTCGACGAGGACACGCCCCAGGCCGCGCTGGAGCGGCTGCGGCCGCACGTGTTCGCCAAGGGCGCGGACTACGACCCCGCCCTGCTCCCCGAGGCCGAGACCATGCGCCGCCTGGGCGGCCGGGTCGCGAGCCTGCCGTTCGTCCCGGGTCGCTCGACCACACGCATCATCGAGGAGGTACGCGCACATGCCGGAGGCTGATCTCGGCGTCGTCATCGTCACGGGCGGGGCGTCCGGGCTCGGGCGCGCCGTCGCCGCGGCCGTCGCCGCCGAGGGGGGCCATCCCGTGGTGCTCGACGTGCAGCGCCCCGACGAGGAGCGCGAGGCGGTGCTGGTGGACCTGGCCGACGGCCGGGCGGCCGAGGAGGCCGTGCGCGGCGTGGGCGAGCGGCACGGCCGCATCGACGCCGTCGTGACCGCCGCGGGCATCGACGCGTGCGGCGACCTCGCCGACGTCGCGGCCGACGCCTGGGAGCGCGTCATCGCCGTCAACCTGGTGGGCACCGCCGCCGTGGTGCGCGCGGCCCTGCCCTGGCTGCTGGACGGCCGCGGCCGGGTCGTCACCGTGGCGTCCACGCTGGCCCTGCGCGCGCTCCCCGCGGCCACGGCCTACTGCGCGTCCAAGTTCGGGGTGCTCGGCTTCTCGCGCGCCCTCGCCGCGGAGACCGCCGGTCGCATCGGCGTCACCACCCTCATCCCCGGCGGCATGCGGACCGCGTTCTTCGACGACCGCGACCCGCAGTTCAAGCCGGGCCCCGACGCGGTGCTCAACGACCCCGCCGACGTCGCCCGCGCCGTGGTGTTCGCGCTGCGGCAGCCCCCGGGGTGCGAGGTGCGCGAGATGCTGGTGGCGCCCGCGGTGGAGCCCTCCTGGCCGTAGGCCCGTCCCCCCGCGCGGTCGGCACGTCGTTTCGGTCCCCGCCGCGCGGGGCACGCCTCTCCCCACGGCCTTGCGCCGGCGGAGCGGCGCTGCGCCGGGGGAACGCGACGGAGGAGGCGGCATGGGATTCCAGGTCACCGAGGTGCAGAAGGCGCTGAAGGGCGCCGACTACCCGGCCGACGGCCGGCAGCTGGCGGACCTCGCCAAGTCGAACGGGGCGGACGACGACCTGGTCGAGAGCCTGCGGGGCATCGGCGACCGGCAGGTGGAGGGCCCCACCGGGGTCATGGAGGCGCTCAAGGGCGACCTCGGCGGGTCCACGGAGGACCGGTGATGGCGCGGCCGGACGAGGACCCGACCCCGATCTCGCCGGAGGAGTTCATCCGGCGGCGGCCCGAGCAGAGCCTCGACCAGGGGCCCGCGGCGGGCCCGGACGGCGCGCCCGAGACCCAGGAGCCCGTCCAGGGACGCGAGACCGCCAACGACGGCGGCCCCTCGCGGGCGCGGCCGCACACGGGTGAGGAGCCGGCGGCGCCGACGGGTGACCGGGGCGCCGGCGGCTCCTGATGGCCGCCCGCTACTACGTCGCGCTCGGCCACGAGCAGTTCCCGCCCGACGCGCTGCTCGCGCAGGCGGTGGCCGCGGACGAGGCCGGCTTCGACGGCATCTGCTGCAGCGACCACCTGCAGCCGTGGTGGGAGCCCGGCCACTCGGGCCACGCATGGGTGTGGCTGGGCGCCGCGGGGGCGCGCACCCGACGGGCCGCGCTCGGGACCGGCGTCACCGCGCCGGTGTACCGGCACAACCCGGTGGTGGTCGCGCAGGCGTTCGCCACCCTGGAGTGGATGAACCCCGGGCGCGTCTTCCTGGGCATCGGGTCCGGGGAGTCCCTCAACGAGACGCCCGCCGGGATGGAGTGGCCCGCGCCGGCCGAGCAGCTCGAGCGCATGGAGGAGGCGCTCGAGATCATCACGCGCCTGTTCGCGGGTGAGCGCCTCACCTACCGGGGCCGGCACTTCCGGACGACCGAGGCGATCCTCCACACACGCCCCGAGCGGCGGCCGCCGGTGTACGTCTCCGCGTTCCACCCCGGGGCGGCGAGGGTGGCCGCGCGGCTGGGGGACGGGGTGTGGTGCCTCGCCGACCCCGAGCTGGCGCCCGGCATCATCGAGGTGTACCGCGACGAGTGCGGCCGGCTCGGGCGGGAGCCCGGCGAGATCGTGCTCCAGGCGACGGCCTCGTGGGGACCGGACGACGACGCGGCGTTCGCCGGGTCCGAGGTGTGGCGGGCCACGCTGCTGCAGGACCTCTACACCGACGACGTGCACGACCCCCGCGTGATCCGGCGCCGCGGGCGCGAGGAGATCACGGAGGAGGCCTTCCGCGAGGGGGCGATCGTGTCGGCCGACCCCGGCGAGCACGTGCGCCGGCTCCGGGAGATCGAGGACATGGGCGCCACCATCGTCGTCGTCATGAACGCGTCCGGCGCCGACCCGGTGGGCGCGCTGCGGGTCTACGGCGAGAGCGTGCTGCCGGCGCTGCGCGGCGTGCCGGCGGGGTCCGGAACGGCCGGTCCCACCGGCACCTGAGGGAGGGCGGCGGCGGGCGGGCGCCCGTCCGCCGCCGCCTCGGCCTCCCCCAGCGCGGCCAGGACGTCGGCGACGCCGATCCGCAGCAGCCCCGGGTGCGGGTGGCCGGCGAAGGGATCCCCGGTCTCGCCCGCCCACAGCACGCGATGACGGGGGCGGCCCGCGGGCGGCCCCCAGCGCGCGGGATCGGCCGGCCCGAACAGCGTCACCGACGGGCGCCCCAGCGCGACGGCCAGGTGGGCGACGCCGGTGTCGCCCGACACCACGGCCGCCGCCTCCGCCACCGTCCGCACCAGCTCCAGCGGCGTCGACCGGCCGGCGGACACCGCCGAGGGCGGCAGCCCCGCCCGCCGGGCGACGGCGAGCGCGCCGGGCCGTTCGGGCGCCGACCCCGTCAGCACGACGGCGCGGCCGGCGTCGTGCAGCGCCGCCGCCACCGCGGCGAAGCGCTCCGCGGGCCACCGCTTGGCGCCCGTCGACGCCCCCGGGTGCAGCACCACGGGCGCGCCGGGTCCGGGGAGGGCGGCGCCCGGCGGTGGCGGCAGCGCGAGGTCCCGTGGGTCGGCCGGGATACCCGACGCCGTGAGCAGCCGGCACCACCGGTCCCGCTCGTGCTCGTCCTCCCGCCACGCGGGACCGGAGACGCCGGCCTCGGCGCACGCGAAGGCGATCAGCCGTGGGGGGCCGGGGAGGGCCCGGAGCACGCCGTGGCTCTGCGGGCCGGATCCGTGCAGGTTGACGGCGACGTCCGCCCGCACCCCGGGGGGCAGGGGCACAAGCGGCGCCACCGCGACGATCTCGTCGGCCACGTCGAGCCACGCGGCCAGCGGCGCGAGCCAGCCCTGCGTCGCGAGCGTCAGCCGCCCCGACGGCCAGTGCCGGCGCAGCGCGCGCAGCGCGGGAAGCGCGGTGAGCAGATCGCCCAGGCCGAGCGCCCGCAGCACGAGCACCTCCGGGGCCCGGGCGGTCACAGGCCCAGCAGCCGGACGGCCGCCGCCAGGTCCGGCGCCACCGCCGGGGCGGCGGCCACCTCCTCGGGACGCGTGACCGGCGTGGGCACCAGCACCGCCCGGGCGCCGGCGGCAGCGGCCGCCCCCACGTCGGCGCCGATGTCCCCGATCACGGCGCACTCGCCGGGCGGCACGCCGATCGCCGCGGCCGCCCGCAGCACGAGCCCGGGGGCCGGCTTGCGGCAGGCGCACCCGTCGGCCGGCCCGTGCGGGCACACCGCCCACAGCGCGAAGCGCACCCCGAGCAGCTCCTCCACACGGCGGTTCACCGCGTCCACCCGGTCCATGTCCAGCAGGCCCCGGGCGATGCCGCTCTGGTTGGAGACCACCGCCATCGGGACGCCGCGGGCGGCCAGGGCCGTCACCACCTCCCGCGCCCCCGGCATCAACCGGACCCGGTCCGGATCGCCGTTGTAGGGCACGTCCACCACGAGGGTGCCGTCCCGGTCGAACAGCAGTGCCCGGGGCGGCGCGCCGGCGGCGGCGTCCGTCCCCGGGCCCTCCCCGGCGCTCACTGCGGGCGGTACGTCCGCTCCAGGTCGCCGTCGTCCTCGTCCGGGCGCCCCACCTGCGGCGGTCCCTGCTCGCCCGTGTAGACCTCGCCGGGCATCGCCATGTACGGCTGGTCGTCCTCCTCCTGAGGGTCCGCCTCGAGGTCGGCGCGGGTCCCCCCCATGGGGATGGCGTTCAGCTGCTCGCGCGGGGCCGGCTCGTCGAGCGGGGTGCTCACGTCGTCCGGGTCGGACGGCGGCACGTAGCGCTCGGGCTGCTCCGGCAGGCCGGCCTCCAGGCGCCGCAGGCGCTCCTCCAGCTCGGCGATGACGCCCACCGTGGACTCGCGGTCGGCCAGCGCCGTGCCCGAATCGGCCTGGTGCTGGTCGTAGTGCGCCATCTCACCCGCCTGCCCGGACACGTCCGTGCCACGCATCTCGGCGCGCAGCCGGTCGATGCGCTCCCGCAGTTCGGTGATCTCGGCGTCCGTGTCGGCCATGTCCTCTCCCGTCCGGTTCACCCGGGCGGTGTCCCCCGCGGGGGGAGGGGCAAACATGGGCGGGGCGGCGG
>DATMJR010000064.1:0-6838 GCA_035553775.1 Miltoncostaeaceae bacterium
GCCGGATGGTCGCGGGCGTCGCCGAGCAGTGCGGTCTCGCCCTGGAGCGCGCACTGCTGCAGGCGCAGGCCGAGGCCGCCGCCGCGATCGCCTGGGCGACGTGCGCGGTCAGGCCCTCGCTCGTCGTCAGGTGGCGCGGGCGGCCCGCGATCGCCGACAGGTGCAGGGCCCCGTCGGCATCGGCGAGGTGCACCGCGGCGAGCGCGGTCCGGTCGGCGAGGCCGTTCACCAGCCGGCGGCACCGCTCGGCCGCCGTCGTGGCCCGCTCGAGGGCGTCGCCGAGTGCCGAGAGCAGGGATGCGTCCGCGGCGGCGGCCTCGGCCTGCGCCTGCAGCAGTGCGCGCTCCAGGGCGAGACCGCACTGCTCGGCGACGCCCGCGACCATCCGGCGCACCTCGGGCGGGAAGCGGCCCGGGGTGTGGTCACCCACCACGAGCGCCCCTAGGACGTGGCCGTCGGCGGCCGCGAGCGGCACGGCCAGCAGGCTCTCGATGCCGTCGGCTCGCCGGGCGCGGGCGACGCGCGGAAAGCGCGCCTCGATCTCGGCGGCGCTCGTCACCTCCACCGGCGCCCGGGTGCGGATCGCCTCGGCGGCCGGCGTCTCCTCCTCGACCGGGTGGGGGCGCCGCGCGGCGACCCGTCCTTCGCCGGCGTCCGCGTACGCCTCGATCCGCTCGCCGTGCAGCAGGTGCACGCCGGTCCGGCCGACGCCGGCCGCCTCCAGACCCTCGATGGTCGCGGCGGCCACCCGCGGGGCGGTGCGCGCCGCGGCAAGGGAGGCGGCCGTGCGTGCCAGCAGCTCGGCGAGGCGCCGCGCGTCGCGCTCGGCCGCCAGCAGGGCGGTGCGCTCCTCCTCACGGCGCCGCCGCTCCCGGATGTCGCGCAGCACGGTGGCGATCGCCAGGGGATGGTCCGAGACCGGGTCGCGTATGAGCAGCACGCTGCCCTCGACGGGGATCTGCTCCGCCGTGCCGAAGTGCCGCAGCATCCACTCGCCGCGGACCGAGCCCTCCCGGAGGGTGCGCGGGATCACCCGCCGCCGCAGCCGTTCCGCCACGTCCCCGGGCACGAAGTCCTCGAGCCGCACCCGTTCCAGCTCGGACGGGTCCAGTCCCACCAGGGCGCAGCCGGCCGGGTTGAGGTACATCCCGCCCCCGGCGAGATCCGCCATGCCGATGAAGTCCTCGGAGCTCTCCACGAGCGCGGCGAACTTCTGCACCTGCTCCCGCGCGCGGTGCTCCTCGCTGATGTCCTGCACCTCGACCACCGTGCCCACGGGCGCGCCGTCGCGGACGAGCGGGCTGGCCGCGACCCGCACCGGGAACAGCGTGCCGTCGCGCCGGATGAAGACCTCCTCCATGCGCTCGACGTGCTGCCGCCGGTCGAGCGCCTGTCCGATCGGGCACTCCTCGATGGGGAAGGGGCTGCCGTCGGGGCGGGAGTGGTGGACGGTCTCGTGCAGCGTGCGGTCGCCGATCTCCTCCAGGCGCCACCCGGTCATCGCCTCGGCGGCGGCGTTCATGTACGTCGGCCGTCCGTCGGCGTCCATCAGGAAGAGCGCCGAGGCCGCGTTCTCGGTGATGGTGCGCGTCAGGCCCGTCTGGGCGCGGTACGCCTCCTCGGTACGGCGCACGTCCTCGACGTCGCTGGTGCTCCCCACCCACTCGCGCACGGTCCCGTCCGCGTCGTGCACGGGGACCGCGGAGGCCGTCGCACGCCGCCACTCGCCGTCGTGGCGCCGCAGGCGCAGCTCCACGTCCACCCGCTCCCCGCGGGGCATGACCGTCTGCCAGGCGGTCGTGAGGGCCAGGCGGTCGTCGGGGTGCACGGCGTCCATCCAGCCCCGCCCCGGCGGCAGGTAGTCCTCGGGCCGCTGGCCGGTGTAGCGCTCCCACGAGACGCTGCGCTCCAGAAACGCCCCGGTGGTGTCCGTCGTCCAGACGATCTCGCTGGTGGCCGACACCAGGGTGCGCATGCGCTCCTCCGAGCGCGCGAGCGCCGTGAGCGCCTCCTGCGTCTCGTCGAGCAGGCGGGCGTTCTCGATCTCCGCGGAGGCCAGCAGCGCCAGCTGCACCAGGACGGCCTCGTCGTCCTCGTCGAACTCGCCCGCGTACTTGTCCGAGAGCTGGATCAGCCCCAGGTTGCGCCCGTCGCGCGCGATCAGCGGCACCGCGAGCCACCCCCGCATCGGCGGGTGCTCCTCCGCGTGGGCCCCGAAGGCGCGCCAGGCGGGGTGGGCCTCCAGCTCCGCGTGCGTGAGCCGGTACGGACGGTTCTCCTCGCAGACGAGCGCGTAGATGCCCGATCCGTCGGCGGGCGTGTCGTAGCCCCGGTAGCGGCCGTAGCGATCCGAGAGCGAGACCGTCGTGATCGCCTGGGCCCAGCTCTCGTCCACGGTCAGGCTGCTCACCGCCTGATGCGCCCCCACCAGGGCCCGGGCCCGCTCGGTGGCGACCCGCAGCACGTCCTCGACGCCGTTCGCCTCGCTCATGGCGAGGGAGGCTGCGGCCAGCCCGGTGAGGGTGGCGCCGGGAACTCCGGGGGGCGCGGGCGCGTCGCCGTCGGGCGGGTCGTCCCTCCCCCGCCGCGGGGACCCTGCGTCGCGCTCGGTTGCCACGTGCCGCGTCCCCCGCCGCCGGCGTCGATGCCGCATCGGCGGCCCGCGCACGGTACACGGCTTCCCCCGCGCCGCAACCGGGTGGCGTCGTGCCCCCGGCGGGCAGGGCCCGCCGCGGCGTGGGAGGCTGCCCCGCATGCCCGACGTCGCGCGCCCGCCCGAGGAGCCGCTCCCCACGCGGATCGTGCTCCGCCCGATGGGCACGCCCCTGCCGCTCGGCTTCCTCGCCCTGGCCGGCGGGACCGTGCTGGTGAGCGGCCTGCAGCTGGGGTGGCTCGATGCGGCCGACTCCCCCACGGTCGGACTCCTGCTGATCGCGTTCGTGGTCCCGCTGCAGGTCGTGTCGTCGGTGCTGTCGTTCCTCGCGCGGGACGTGGTCGCCGGCACGGGGATGGGGATCCTCTTCGGGACCTGGCTCGCGATCGGGCTCGTCACGCTCACCGCCGAACCGGGCGCGCGCAGCGCGCCCCTCGGGACCCTGCTGCTGGTCTCGGCGGTCGCGATGCTGCTGCCGGGTACGGCGGCGCTCCCGGCGAAGGTGGTGCCGGCGGCCGTCCTCCTGACGACCTCGCTCCGCTTCACCCTCACCGCCGCGTTCCAGCTCGCCGGGGGGCGCGCGCTGCGGCTTGCCGCGGGCGGCGTCGGCCTGGTGCTCGCCACGCTCGCGGTCTACGCCGCCCTCGCGCTCGTGTACGAGGACGCCCGCGGCCGCACCGTGCTGCCGGTGCTGCGTCGCGGCCGCGCCCGCCGGGCCATGGAGGGGCCGTACGCCGACCAGGTCGCCCGCCTGCCGCGGGAGGCGGGCGTCCGCGACCAGCTCTGAGCGCCCCCGGCGGGGCGCCCGTGCCCGGCCGGTCCCCCTGTGCGGGGCTGCTATCCTCGGGCACCGCGCCCGGAGACGGGCGCCTGCGCGAGTAGCTCAGCCGGATAGAGCGTCGGTCTACGAAACCGAAGGTCGCAGGTTCGAGTCCTGCCTCGCGCGTCTCGGAGAGCCCCGCCCTCGGCGGGGCTCTCGTCGTTCCCGGGGCGGTGCGCGAGGACCGGCCCTGGGGGCGGGGCGTGCCCGCCCTCGGCGCCATGATCCGGGTCCGGTACCCGGCGGCCCCCGGTCATCGGGGGCGTCTCCGGCGGCCGGTGCGGACGCAGGAGGTCACCGGCGCCCCCGGTCGGCCATGCGGTCCAGGTAGTCCTGGAACTCCTGGCGGCTGGGTGGCCGCTCCACCTCCCGGCTGCGGCTCGCCAGAGCCAGCGTGATCGCGACGGTGATCACCACGATGAGCGTCATCTCAACGACCTCCCGTGCAGGCGGGGGATACCCATGAGGCTAGGCGCGGGCGTCGCGGCATTTCCAGCGGCGGATCGGTGCCGGCGCCGCGCAGGCCGCGGCCTCGGGCGACGGGGTTCACGCGCAAGGACCGACACCATTTGCGGTACGGTCGCGCAGTGCGCGCGCGGAACACGTCGGTCGCCCTCGCGCACGCCATCCTCGCCCGTGGTCCCGCGGCCCGGAACCACGCGGACCTGGCGGCCTTCGCGGGGATATCGCCGCGGACGGTCGACAACGTCCTGCGCATCCTCGCGCCGCCACGCCTGATGACCAGGGAGCGGCCGCCTCGCCTCGGGCCCGGGCTCGGCCTCGTCGTCGGGGTGTCGCTCGGGACCGAGAGCCTGCGGAGCGGACTGCTGTCGCCGAACGGCGATCTCCTGCACGCGCGCACGTTCCCGCCGATGGCCGAACAACTCGCCCGTCCGCCGAACGTCATCCTCGCCCGGGTCCGCCGCGCGGTGTTCGCCTCACTGCAGGACGCGCTCGACGACGCGGGACTGCGGCTCGCCGACGGGTCCGTGCGTCTGCGCGGCGTCGGCGTGGCGTGGCCCGCCCCCGTCGACAATGACGGCCGCCCGGCCGGCTCCGTCCTCTCGCACCGCGGGTGGCGCGACCCGGTCGACGGGCAGGGGGAACGGCGGTCCCTCGAGGCCCGCCTCGCCGAGGTCCTGCGCCCGGTCGTCCCCCACGAGCTCGTCCACGCGCTCAACGACGCGAACGCGCACGGCCTGGCTCTCGCGTTCGACCACTCGCGGGAGCGCGCCGCCGAGGGCCGCACGGGGCCGGCCGCCCCCGCCGGGCCGCAGGCCGCCGTCGCCGCGCGCGCCGACGCGTGGCGCCAGATGATCGTCGTGCGTCTGGGCGGAGGCGTCGGCGCGTCCACCGTGCAGCTCGCGCCGGAGGGCGACCCCGACGCGCCGAGCAGGAGTGCGTTCCTCGACACGGGGCTCATCGTCGGCGGCGACGGGTTGGCCGGGGAGATCGGCCACCTCCCGATCGACCGCGGCGTGATCGCGGCGGTCAACCGCGGGGCACCGCGCGGCCTGCGCCCCCTCGAGCCGGACGCGCCATGTCCCTGCGGGGGGAGGTCGCACCTGGAGGCGTATGTGGGGGCCTCCGCCTTCGCCCGGCGGATGAGCGAGAGCGGCTTCCGCGACGTGTACGACGACGAGGGGCGGGCCTCTCCCTTCGTGACGACGATGTTCCGCGAGGGCCCCGACGAGATCCAGAAGGGTGCGCTCCGGCAGGCCGGCCGGCTGTTGGGGCATGCGCTGGCCGGGCCCATCCTCATGCTCAACCCGCAGCGGGTGGCCCTGACCGGCGCGCTCGCCGGCGGCAACGTGCGCGAGGGCCTGGAGAGCGAGCGGGAGCTGTGGAAGGGGCTCGGCGGGACGATCCGTCTCTCCCATGTCTCCGGGGAGGCGCGGGTGTACGCCGGGGTGCGCGGCGCGGCGCTGGCCGTGATGCGCGCCGCGCTCTGGCGCAGGATGGGGGAGGCCCTCGCCGCCCCCGACCTCGGCACGGCGCGCGTGCGGCCCGGCGAGGTGCCGGCGGATACCTGACGCGCGGCGGCGGGGGCGTCAGGGCACGGCGCCGACGAGCCCCCGTGGCGCCGAGCCGGCGCCACGCGGCCGCGAGGAGCTACCTCTCGGCCTCGAGCCCGTTCAGCCGGTCGGCGGCCCCCGTCACGTCGCCCTCCTCGTAGAAGTTGACGGCCAGGAGGTTGGGCAGGGAGCCGCGCTCGCGCGCGCAGCGGCGGGCCCGGTCCACGAGGAAGTCCCGCGCGTTGATGCGGGCCGCCGTGCGCGGCGACCGGGGCACGTCGTTGACCCAGTGGTTGAGCTGGAAGAAGGGCTTGCGGGTGCCGCCGCGGTTGGGCCGGCAGCTCAGCTGGCCGATCGTCGCCGCGTCGTACGGTGTCTCCTCCATCACCTCGAAGGCGGGGAGCATCCAGGGGATGTCCGGGTCGGTGCGGTTCTCGTTCATCACGATCACCCGCTGGTCGGTGCGGATCATGCGCGCGAGCGTGGGCCACCGCTCGGCGGGCCGCTCCTCCAGGACGTACCGGCGCAGGCCCGAGCGCACGAACGCCCGGCGCACGTCCGCGGGGGCGACCTGGTCCTGCACCACGATCACCAGCACCGCGCCGCGCTCGCGCTCCAGGAAGCGCCGGACCGTCACCAGCACGTCCTCCAGCCGGGTGGCGCCGGCCTCGCAGGCGATGTGGCACAGGTAGACGTCGGCCGGGCGGCCGTTGCGGCGGCCGAAGCCGAGCCGCCCGCGGACGCGCTCGACCGCCGCGACGGCGTCCGGCCCGTACTCGCGCACCAGGTCGTCGCGGTCCACCCCGCTGGCGGCGAAGTCGGTGGCCACGCCGCGCGAGCCGGGGCGCCCGTACCAGGTGTCGATCAGCAGGCCGCGGATGCCGCTGTCCAGCTGGGCGCCGATCCCCCCGGTGTGCTCGGCGGAGAACCACCCCTCGTCCGCGGCCGACATCGAGTTGTGGGTGGCGGGGAAGACGACCTCCGTGACCGGGCGCTCGCACAGCGCCGGCGCGCCGTTGCAGCCCGCCGTGCCGGCGGGCACGTCGTCACCTCCGCGGGCCGCGACCACGACCGCCGCGGCACCGCCGACCACGACGGCGACGCCCACCGCGGCGATGAGCGGCGCACGCAGCGCCTGCCGCGCGGGCGGCGGGTCGTGCCGCTGCGCCGCCAGCCGGCGCGGCGCCAGGGCCCGCACCAGCAGCCCGACGCCGCGTGCCACCAGGAGCGCGGCGTCGGGCTGCTGGTGCGGGCCCTGGCGCCGCGCCGGCTGGCGGCGCAGCGGCACGACCCGCCGCCCGCGCGGCAGGCGCTGCGTGCGCCGCTCATCGCCGCGGTGGGCGTCGCCGT
>DATMJR010000065.1:0-4084 GCA_035553775.1 Miltoncostaeaceae bacterium
TCTCCGAGGCGGTCACCAACGCCATCGTGCACGCCGGGGCCGCGGGGCCGGAGGCGCCCCCCATCCAGGTGCGCATCACCGGCGATGCCGACCACGTGTGCGTGGACGTCGTCGACCGGGGGCGGGGCTTCACCCCGGGGGAGCGGGCGCCCACCACCGGCCTGGGCCTGGGGCTCGTGCTCATCGACCGGCTGTGCGACCGCGCGCGGGTGGAGTCGGGCGGCGGCGGCACCCGCGTGTCCATGTGCTTCGCGGCGGCGCGGAGGCCCGACACCTGCTGAGGGCCCGCGCGGCCGTGTCCCGGATTGGCGATGCGTCAGCCGGGTATCGGCCGTCCCGGTGGATCACATCCGCCGGCACGCCACACGGACCGGGAGTGACATGGCCCCATTGAGCGCCCCCCAGCTCGAGATCGCGGTGGAGAACGCGCCCGAGGCGGTCGTCCTGCGCCTCGAGGGCGAGGTCGACCTCGCGACCACCCCGCAGTTCAGCTCGGCCGTCTCGCTGGCCGCCGCCGCCCGTCCCGGAGAGCCCGTGGCGATCGACATGGCGGGCGTCGACCTCATCGACTCCACCGGCCTGCGCGTCCTTCTGGACGCGTCGCGGTCGCTCGACTCGCCGCTCGTGGTGCTGCGGCCCTCGCGCGAGGTGCGCCGCATGCTCGAGCTGACCATGCTCGCCGCCACCATCCCGGTGGTCGAGGACCTCTCGCAGATCCCGCCCGCGCGGTGAGGGCGGGGCGCGGCGCCCGGGGCCGCCGCGGACTCCGGCCCGTCGCCGGAGGAGAAGGGTGGGCGCCCGCCGTGCGGCGGGCGCCCGGGGGAACGTCCTAGAGGACCTGGACGTTCGTGGCCTGCGGGCCCTTGGGGCTCTCACCGGCCTCGTACGAGACACGCTGGCCCTCGTCCAGGGACCGGTACCCCGAGCTCTGGATCTCGGAGAAGTGGACGAAGAGGTCCTTGCCGCCGCCGTCCGGGGTGATGAACCCGAACCCCTTCTCCGCGGAGAACCACTTCACGACACCTTCGGGCATGTTGCTACTCCAGTTTCGGCGAAGAACCGCAAACCCCGCCGAGCACTGAGGCCATCGACGTCGCCGCTCCACGCACTTCTTGATCGACGGTCCGGATGGACCGCCCCACCACTGTAGCCACTTCCTCGGCGCGCACGCGCCCGTGCCTGAGCGCGTGTGCCAGTCTGAGCCCGTGACGCTCCCCCTCGCGCCCGTCCTGCCGCCCCAGTTGGCGCGTCCCGCGAAGGCCCTCCCCGAGGACGGGGGGTGGTGGTTCGAGCCCAAGTGGGACGGCTTCCGGGCCGTGGTGTTCGTGGACGGCGACGACGTCGTGATCCAGTCGCGCAACGGCCGTCCGCTCGGCCGCTACTTCCCGGAGCTGGTCCTGCCGCCGGGGCGCTACGTCCTGGACGGCGAGATCGTGGTGCCCGCGGGTGAGGGCGAGGGGCAGGACTTCGACGCCCTCCAGCAGCGGATCCATCCCGCGGCCTCCCGCGTCCGCCTGCTCGCCGAGTCGACGCCGGCGGTGCTGTACGCCTTCGACCTGCTCGGCGACGGCGACGAGGTGCTGCTGGAGCGGCCCTTCGCCGAGCGGCGGCGCCTCCTGGAGGAGCGGGTGGGGGACCCCGTCCGCCTGACGCCGGGCACCGCCTCGGCGGCCGATGCGGCCCGGTGGCTGCGCGAGGCGGAGGGCGTCATCGCCAAGCGCATGGACGCCCCGTACCGGCCCGGGGAGCGGGTGGGCATGCTGAAGGTGCGGCGCACGCGCACGATCGACTGCGTGGTGGTTGGCTGGCGGCCGGGCACGACGCCGGACACCGTCGGTTCGCTCATCCTGGGCCTCTACGAGGGCGACGCCCTGCGGGTGGTCGGCCACAGCGCGGGCTTCCGTGCGGCGCAGAAGCGCGAGCTGCGCGAGCTGGTGCGCCCCTACGAGACCGGCGGGCGCGGCACGGGCGACCCCAGCCGCTGGAGCACCGACCGGGAGCTCGAGTGGGTGGAGATGCGGCCCGAGCTCGTGGTGGAGGTGAGCTTCGACCACGCCAGCAACGGGCGCATCCGGCACGGCGCCCGGCTGCTGCGGGTGCGCCACGACCGCGACGCCCGCTCCTGCGACCACGCCCAGCTGAGCGGCTGACGGCGCGGGCCGGCGGGGTCACTCCCCGCCCGGCGCACGCGCCCGGCTCGGGGGCGCGCGCCGTCCCTCCTGCCACTGCTTCCGGAAGTGGGGCGGCCAGGGCGCGTCGCCGAGGCCCGCCGCCTCGTCGCGCGCAGCCAGCTCCAGCAGGCCGTCCAGCCGGCCGGGGTGCGCGTCCATGTCCGCGCTCGGATCGCCCTCGGCGGCGAGCCGCGCGGGGACCGTGTCGACCCGCAGGTCCGCGATCTCGGCGTCGGGCACCTCGTCCCAGCGGAGCGGGCAGGACACCGTGGCGTGAGGGGTGGGGCGCACCGACCAGGCCGAGGCGAGGGTGCGGTCGCGGGCGTTCTGGTTGTAGTCGACGAACACCCCGCGGCGCTCCTCCTTCCACCACCGCGAGGTCGCCCGGCCGGGCGCGCGCCGCTCCAGCTCGCGTGCCAGCGCCAGCGCCGCCCGGCGCACCTCCGGGAACGGCCACTCGGGCACGATGCGCACGAGCACATGGATGCCCCGCGAGCCCGGACGTCTTTGGCCACCCCACCAGGCCGTGTTCGGCGAGCACCTCGCGCGTGAGCAGCGCGATGCGCCGCACCTCCTCCCAGCCGACGTCCGGCGACGGGTCGAGATCCACCCGCAGCTCGTCCGGGTGGTCGAGGTCGGGCCGCCGCACGGGCCACGGGTTGAAGTCGACCACGCCCAGGTTGACGGCCCACACCAGGTGGGCGGCGTCCTGGGCGACCAGCTGGCGCGCGCTGCGGCCGCTGGGGAAGTGCACGGTCGCCGTCTCCAGCCACTCCGGGGCCCGGTCGGGCACCCGCTTCTGGAAGAACGGCGCGCCCTCGATCCCGTCCACGTAGCGTTTCAGGGTCGTCGGGCGCTCGCGCAGGTGCCGCAGCGCCGCGTCCGCGACGGACAGGTAGTAGGCGCAGAGGTCCCGCTTCGTCAGGCCGATGCGCGGGAAGTAGACCTTGTCGGGGTTGGACAGGCGCACCGACCGGCCCGCCACCTCGACCATCTCGTGACGATCGCTCACCTCCTGCACCCCCCCTCTTCACACCCCGCCGATCCTCGCCGCAAAGCCCTTACCGGCGCACCCCCTCGTGGCTGACCGTGGCCGTTAACCTGCGCGCCATGCTCCGACGCCCCCGCCCCCTCGCGGTGGTCGCCGTCACGGTCGTCGCCGCCGGCGCCGTGGTCGTCGGCCTGCGCACCACCGACGACCGCGCCGACGCCGCCCGCTCGCTGCTGATCGGGCTCCAGGACGACCGTCTGGCCCATCCGCACGTCGACCCCGGCCCGCGGCTGGACCGCATCCGCGGGCTCAACGCCGAGGTGGTCCGCGTGGACCTGCGCTGGGACCTGGTGGCGACCCGCCGTCCCGAGCAGCCGCGCAACCCGGGCGACGCGGCCTACGACTGGTCGCACTACGACCGCGTCGTCGACGCCGCCCGCACCCGGCGCATGCGCCTGATGCTCGCCGTGTGGGGCACACCGGGGTGGGCGGCCGACCCCTCGGTGCCGCCGAGCGCCTTCCCGGCGTTCTCGACGCGCCCCCGCCGGCCCGCGGACGCGGGTGACTTCGCCGCGGCCGTGGCCCGCCGGTACGGGCCGCGCGGCGTGCACATGTACGAGGCCTGGAACGAGCCCAACATCCCGCTGTTCCTGCGCCCCCAGTACCGCCGCGCCGGCGGCCGCTGGGTGCCCGAGTCGCCGCGCACCTACAGCCGCATCCTCACCGCGATGTACCGGGGCTTCCACTCCGGCAACCGCCGCGCGATCGTGGGCGGCGGCGTCACCGCCCCCGCGGGCGACCGCGACGCCCAGGGCTGCACGCTGCAGCCCGACTGCCGCATCCCGCCGCGCGCCTTCGTGCGGGCCCTCGGGGGGCGGGGCCTGCGGCCGCCCATGGACGTCTACTCCCACCACCCGTACCC
>DATMJR010000066.1:0-4063 GCA_035553775.1 Miltoncostaeaceae bacterium
GGCCAGGGCACCCGGTGACCGACCGAGCAGACCGACGCCGCGGCGACCGGCGGAGCACGGACATCGCGCGCATGCGCCGCGGCCCGGTCGACGAGGTCGAGGCCTGGCTGCGCGAGGTGGAGGAGCGGGTCACGCCCTTCATGGCATGGCTCGGCATCGTCTTCGCCCTGCTGGTGGCGCTGGAGGTCGCGGCCACGGACCTGTCGCCCGGGACACGATCGGTGCTCACGTGGGCGGGTTGGGCGATCTGGGCCCTGTTCGTGGTGGAGTTCGGCATACGGTTGTGGATCGCGCCGCGCCGCCGCCGGTTCCTGCGCAGCAACTGGATCTCGGCCGTCGCGCTGACGGTGCCCCTGCTGCGCGTGGCCGCCCTGCTGCGGCTGCTGCGCCTGGGCCGGGCGCTGCCCGCGGCCCGGGTGCTGAGCACGGGGTACCGGGCACGCGGGACCGCACGGCGGCTGCTGCGGTCCCGGTTGGGGTATCTCGCCGGGGTGTCGTCGATCGTGGTGCTGGTGCTCGCCGAGCTGGCGTTCCTGCTGGACCGCGCCACGTTCGCGTCCTTCCTCGACGCGCTGCTGTGGGCCACCGCCGTGGTGCTCGCGCTGCAGGGGGACCCGGTGCCCGCCGACACCGTCGTGCACGTCGCGATGCTGGCCGGTTTCGCGGTCGGGCTCGTGGTGATCGCGACGCTCGCCGGCACCCTGGGCGCGTACCTGCTCGAGGCCCGCGACGAGCGCGTGCGCCAGGGCGAGGAGGTCACGGCAGCGGCCGCGGCGGCGGCCGCCCGCCCGGAGGCGGAAGGAGAGGTGCGGTGATCGACCGGCTGGACCACCGCCAGGTGCGGCTGCTCGACGTCCTGGTCGCCGTCTGGGTCGTGGCCTGGGTGGTGGCGGGTCTGTGGGTGGCCGCGGAGGTGCGCGGCCTCACCGGGCTCGCGGACGCCAGCGAGGCCAGTGGACGGGCCGTGGAGCGCACGGGCGCCGTCCTGGAGTCGATCTCCGGGCTGCCGCTGGTGACCGACGATCTCCAGGAGGCGGCGGGGGCCGTCCGCGAGGCGGGAACGCGCGTCGGGCAGGAGTCCGCCGTGGCCCGCGGGCACGCGCGAACGCTGTCGGTGCTGCTGGCGCTGGCGGTCGCCCTGATCCCCGTGGTGCCCGTCGCCGGCGTCTACGTCCCGGCGCGGGTGCGCCGGGCGCGAGATGTGCGGGCGCTGCGGCGGGCGGTCGCGGCGGGCGCCGACGATCCGGCGCTGGTGGCCCTGCTGGCGGCCCGGGCGCGGGTCGCGCTGCCCGCCGCCCGCGCGCTCGAGGCGGGCGGCACCGACGACGGCGCCGCGGAGCGGGCGCTGGCGCGCCGTGAGATGACGCGGATGGGCATTTCCGGGTCCGCTCGGACCGACCGGTGACCGAGGAGGCCGGCCCCGGGCCCGGCGGGCTCCGGCGACTCCTGGCGCGGGCGGTCGTGCGCGGTCGCTGGTGGGTGATCGCGGCCTGGGTGCTGGCGGCGCTCGTCGCCACCGTCGCGCTCCCCGACGTGCGTGAGAACGGGGCGGATCTGAGCGGGGCGGTGCCGCGCGACGCCGCGGCGATCGAGGCGCAGGTGCGCTCGGTGGAGCTCTTCGGCCTGCCCCTGCTGACGCGCACGCTCGTCGTGGAGCGCCGGGCCCAGGGCCTCCTGCCCGGCGACCGCGAGCGCTCGCTGGCGTTCGCGGCGCGCGTGACGACCGGCCGCGAGGAGGGCTTCCGCGAGGTGATCGCCGCGGTCCCGATCACCAACGACGGCCCCGTCGTGCCGGGGGCCCGGGAGCAGGGCACGACGATCATCACCCTGCTGTTCTTCGTCCCCACCTCGAGCGGACCGCAGCAGACCACCGTCACCCGCCGGTACGCCGAGCGCCTCGGCGGCACGGCCGTGGTGGGCGCGACGGGCTCGATCCCGGGCCGGGTGGCCACCAGCGACCGCATCCACAGCGCGCTGCCCCTGGTCACGGGGGCCACCGCGATCCTGGTCGCGCTCGTCGTCGGGCTCGCCTTCCGGGCCCTCGTGCCACCGCTCCTCGTGCTCGGCGGCGTGGGTCTCGCGTACGCCCTGGACGTGCGTCTCGTGTCGGCGGCGGCCGACCTGTTCGGGGCGGCCGCGCCCGCCGAGCTGGAGCCGGTCATCGTGGTGCTGCTGTTCGCGATCGTGACCGACTACGCGATCTTCGTGCTCGCCGGGGCGCTGCCGTTGCTGGCCGCCGGCGTCCCCGCCCAGGAGGCGACCGAGCGCGCGCTGGCCCGCGTCGCCGGGGTGATCCTGACCGCGGGGCTCGCCATCGCCCTGGCGGCGCTCGCCCTGCTGGCCGGGCGGCTCGACTTCGTGCAGGCCTTCGGTCCCGGGCTCGCGGTGACGGCCCTCGTGGGCATGCTCGCGGCGCTCACGCTCGTGCCGGCGGCCATCGCGGTGCTCGGGCCCCGCCTGCTGTACCCCCGCATCGCCGGCGAGCGCGGCCCCGCCGAGACGCCGGCGCGCACGCCGGGGCTGCTGGTGCGGGCGGTGACCGCGCGCCGCGGCGCCGTGGCCGTCGCGGTCATGGTCGTGGTCGTCCTGACGGCGGCCGCCCTGGGCGTCCGGGACCTGCGGCTCGGCATCACCCAGATCGCCGGCCTGCCCGCCACCAGCGAGGTGGCGCGCGCGGCCGACGCCGCCGCGGCGGGCTTCGCGCCCGGGATGGTGTCGCCGACGGTCGTGCTGGTGGAGGGGGAGGGGCTCGGCCGGCGGCCCGGCGCGGCCCGGGAACTGGACCGCCTCATCGCCGCGCAGCCCGGCGTGGCCTTCGTGCTGGGGCCGGACGACCGCCCGGGGAGGCTTCCGGCACGGCTGCGGGGCCTGTTCGTCAACGCTCAGGGCACCGCCGCCCGCTACCTCGTGGTGCTCGACGCCGATCCCCTGCGGCCGGAGGGCATCGACGCCGTGCGCCGCCTGGACGGGCGCATGCCCGCCCTGCTGCGCAGCGTCGGCCTCGGTGACGCCCGGTACGCGATCGCCGGCGACACCGCCCTCACCTCCGAGATCGTCGGGCTGATGCGCGGGGACCTGCTGCGCGTGGCGGCGCTGGGGCTGCCCGCGCTCCTGCTGCTGCTGGTGCTGTTCCTGCGCTCTCTGGTGGCGCCCCTCTACCTGCTCGCCGCCAGCGTGCTCGGGCTGCTCGCCACCCTGGGGCTGGCGGCGACGACGCTCGACCGGCTGGGCGGAGAGCCCGGGCTCAGCTACTTCGTGCCCTTCGCGGCCGCCGTGCTGCTGGTCGCGCTCGGCTCCGACTACAACATCTTCCTGATCGGGCGGATCTGGGATGCGGGAGGGCGCCATCCCCGGCCGGAGGACATGGCGCGCGCCCTGCCCGAGTCGAGCCGCGCGATCGGGGTGGCGGGGGTGATCCTCGCGGGCAGCTTCGCGCTGCTGGCCCTGGTGCCGGTGGAGTCGTTCCGCGAGTTCGCGCTCATCATGACCGCGGGCATCCTGCTGGACGTCTTCCTCGTCCGGACGCTGCTGGTGCCCAGCCTGGTGACGCTCGTCAGCGGGCGCCGGCCCGACCCCGCCGCGCCCGCGGCGTCACCCGCGCCGCCCGGCTGAATCCTCGTTCGCGGCGTCGTCCGCGCCGCCCACGTCGGTCAGCAGAGGATCCTCGGTGGCCGTGTCGGTGAGCACGCTGAAGCTGCCGTCCGTCTCCAGCACCACGGCGGCCACCTGCGACAGGTGGCCCACGCCCTGCGACCGGATCGCCTGACGCACCTCCGCGTGCGCCACCCGCTCGGCTCGGAGGGCGTCGTCCAGGTAGCGCCCGCGGTGGAACAGCAGCCGCGGCTCGGCCTTGACCAGGCGGCGGACGCGGGCGCTGCGCACGCTGGTCGCCGCGACCGCGAACTGCAGACCGGCCAGCAGCGCGAACGCAAGGAGCGCCTCCACCAGGGAGACGTCCGGCGACAGCAGCGCGGTGGCCAGCGTGGAGCCCAGCGCCACCGTCACGATCAGGTCGAAGGCGTTCATCTTCGCCAGGGTGCGCTTGCCCGAGAGGCGCAGCACC
>DATMJR010000067.1:0-4147 GCA_035553775.1 Miltoncostaeaceae bacterium
GCGGTTGACCTGCGCAAGCACGACGACCTGGAGATCGTCGTCGTCGAGGACGACGACGACGGCGACGGGGGGGACGGCGACCGCGTCGCCCGCCGGCTCGACACGCACACCGACACCCGCCGCGGGGGCGGGGGCGCCGACACGAACACCCGGCCCGGGGTGGCGCGCGGCGACACGACGGGGACGCGGGACACGACCTCGGGGCGCCGGTCGCGGGGCGTGCAGGTGTCGGCGCAGCAGCTGCTCATCAACCAGCGCATCTCGCAGGCCGCCCTGCGGCGGCTCGCCACGGTGGAGGCGCTGCGGGCGGGCCGCCCGGCGCCCACGTTCACGCGGGGCGGCAGCCCGGGGCGCGTGCGGGTGACCGCGGCGCAGCTGCGCATCAACCAGCGGATCGCCCAGGCCGCGGTGCGCCGCGCCAACGCCCTCGCCGGCCGTTCCACCCCGCCCTCCTCCGGGTCGGGCCGGATCGTGCTCTCCCGTCAGCAGCTGCTGATCAACCAGCGCATCTCGCAGGCGGCCGTCCGCCGCGCGAACGCCCTGCTCGCATCCGCGCGCCGCTGAGCGCCCGCCCCCGCTCCGCCCGGCGTCCGGGGGCGGGGCGTCAGTGGCGGCAGCGGCCTCCGCAGCAGCCCGTGCCGGCGACGCCGGTGACCCGGGGCTCCGGTGAGGACCGCCGCGCCCGCCCGCCGACGAACCCCGTCAGGCGGGTGCGCGCGTCATCGGCCCCGCAGTGCGGGCAGGTCCGGTCCTCCTCGCGCAGCAGACGCTGGCGGAACACCTCGAAGCCGGCGCCGCAGCCGCGGCAGACCAGGTCGTAGCTCGGCATCGCTCCTCCTCGCGGTCCCGCAGGGGGCGCGGCGCGGCCCTGTGCCGGCCGCGCCCGACGGCGGGCTACGGCGTGACGGTCACCTTGATGACCCCGTCCTCCTGGTTGGAGAAGAGGGGATACGCCTCCTCGATCTCGTCGAGGGTGAAGCGGTGGGTCACGAGCTGCTTCAGGTCGAGGCGGCCCGCGGCGACCAGGTTCATCAGCGCGCCGAGGCGCTTCTTGCCGCCGGGGCACAGCGAAGTGCGGATGTCGATGTCGCCGATCCCGTAGATGAACGGCTCCAGCGGGATCGAGACCTTGTCGCCGTACACGCCGAGCGAGCTCACCACGCCGGCGGGCCGGACGGCCTTGAGGCAGTTCTCGAAGGTCTCCTGGATGCCGAGCGCCTCGATGGTGACGTCGGCCCCGCGGCCGCCCGTGAGCGCCTTGATCTTGGCGACCGGGTCCTCCTGGGTGTAGTCGATCACCACGTCGGCGCCCATCGCCTTCGCCATCTCCAGCCGCTTGGGGTTGGAGTCGACGCCGATCACCAGACCCGCCCCGCGCAGGCGCGCCCCCGCGGTGGCGCACAGGCCGATCGGGCCCTGGGCGAACACGGCGACCGCGTCGCCCAGCTGCACGTCGGCGGTCTCGACGGCGGCGATGCCGGTGGTGGCGATGTCGGTGACGAACAGGACGTCCTCGTCCGACAGGCCCTCGGGGATCTTCGCCAGGTTGGCCTGGGCGTAGGGGACGCGGAAGTACTCGGCCTGGACGCCGTCCATGGAGTTGCCGAGGCGCCAGCCGCCGATGATCCCCCACTGGTCCTCGTAGCCCGCGCACTGCGAGAAGTCGCCGCTCTGGCAGAAGTAGCAGGCGCCGCAGGGGGTGATCGCCCCCACCACCACGCGGTCCCCCACCTCGTAGCCCTGCACCGCCTCACCGATCTCGTGGA
This sequence comes from Miltoncostaeaceae bacterium, assembly GCA_035553775.1. Lineage (GTDB taxonomy): Bacteria > Actinomycetota > Thermoleophilia > Miltoncostaeales > Miltoncostaeaceae > DATMJR01. The sequence continues at coordinate 1,767 of DATMJR010000067.1, forward strand.
TGACGCCGGCGGGCTCGTGCCCCACGATGCGGCCGGGCGCGACCGGGTACTCGCCGCGCCAGATGTGGGAGTCGGTCCCGCAGATCGTCGTGGTCGTCACCTTGACGATCGCATCGGTGGGACCGCACTTCGGGTACGGCACCTCCTCGATGTGGATGTCGCGCACGTCCTTGAAGACGGCCGCCCGCATCGTGTCCGGCATCAGGGGTCCCCCTCGCTCGAGTTCCACGTCCGTCCGCCACCGGCGACGGCACCTCGCACACTCTGGGACCCCGCGCGCGGCGGCGATAGCACGCATCGCGGCGGCGACGACCGCCCCGCGGCCCCGGAAGCCCGTCGCCATCGGATCCAAGGGAGGCCGGACGCGGGGGACCGGCCTCCACCGGACGGGTGGGACGCCTCGCCCGAACGGGTGAGGGCTCGCCCGGCGGCGCCCCATGCGGCTAGGCTGACCCTCCGGCGGAGGGGGTCGGCGTGTCGGTCGTGCAGGAGGTCAAGCTCGGGCGGTCGATGGAGCCGCCCACCGCGGCGGAGGCCAACCTCATGCGCCGCGCCGACGCCGCCGGACAGCGCCTGTTCCGGGAGCTGGTCGCCTCCCGCATCGCCTGGGCCGCCGTGAGCGAGGTGAGCCGGCTCGTGGCCGTGGACGTGGTCGCGGTGTCGCTGGTGACGCCCGGCTGCGAGCATCCCGCGCCGTGCCCGCGGGAGCGCTGCGCGGACCACCTCGCCGTGCGGGCCGTGCTCGGCAACCGGGGCCGGCGCCTGCCCGGCCTGGTGCTGGCGCCGGGCGCCGGCGTGGGGGGCCGGGTGCTGGAGACCGGCCGGGTCTTCTCCACCAGCGACTACCGGCGGGCGCCCTTCGACGCGGACCTCATCGACCTCACCGCGCGGGAGGAGGGCATCGCCTCCCTGGTGGTGGTGCCGATCTCGTTCGCCGGCGTCGTGCGCGGCGCGCTGCACGCCGGCCTGCGCGCCCCCGGAGGGTTCGGTGCGGGTACCGCCGAGGCGCTGCTGCGGGTGGCGACCTACGCGGGCGCGGCGCTGGCCGCGGCCGCCGACCGTGCACGCGTGGAGGAGCTCGCGCGCGTGCGCGAGCGGCGGCGGCTGGCCCGGGCGCTCCACGACGACCTCGGCCAGCACCTGTTCGGGGTGGGCATGCAGGCCCGGCGGGCGCGGGAGAGCGCCATCACCGGCCACCCCGACCTGCTCACGCACCTGCACGAGCTGGAGCGGCAGGTGGTCAAGGCCTCCGGCGTCCTGCGCGCCACGATGAACGACCTGGCGCCCCAGCACACGCAGAGCGGCAGCCTGGCCGTGATGCTGAGCGAGGACGTCGCCGCCTTCGGGCACCGCACCGGCCTCCCCGCGCACCTGATCGTGCTGGACGACCCCGGACCGGTGGACCCCGACCTGGCCGACCTGCTCCTGCGGGTGGCGCGGGAGGGTCTGCGCAACGTGGAGCGGCACGCCGACGCGAGCGAGGTCGTGGTCACGCTCCGCGTCGGGGCGGCCACGGCGGAGTTGACCGTGCAGGACGACGGCGTGGGGTGCCGCGGGCCGGTTCTCCCCGAGGGCGGGCGCGGCCTGCGCGGCCTGCGCGAGGAGGTCGCCCGCCTGTGCGGCGAGCTGCGGCTGGCCGCGAACGAGGACGTCGGCGCGACGTTGCGCGTCTGCCTGCCCCGGTCCTGATGCAGGCCCAGCGGACCGTGGTCGTCGTCGACGACCATCCGATCGTCGTCCACGGGATGAAGCTCCTGCTGAGCGGCAGCCGCTTCTTCCGCCTGGTCGGCGAGGGGCGCACCGGCGCCGAGGCCATCCTGCGCTGCGAGCAGCTGCGCCCGGACGTGCTCCTGCTCGACCTGCGCCTGCCCGACCTGCCCGCGGCGACCATCGTGCAGCGCGTGAAGGACCGGAACCCGGACACGGCCATCGTCATCCTCACGGCGCACCCCGAGGTCATGGCGCTCCGAGGCTGCATCAAGGCCGGGGCCTCGGGCTGCCTCTTCAAGGACGTCAGCGAGCAGAACCTGCTGGGGGCGCTGATGCAAGTGGCCCACGGCCGGACGGTCGTCGACCCGCGCGTGGCCGGGGCGATGGTGCGCCGGTCGGATCCGGCGCGCCGCGCGGACCTCACCGACCGCGAGCACGAGGTCCTGGGCATGCTCGCGCGCGGCCTCACCACGCAGGAGATCGCCGACGCGCTGTCGGTGTCGCCGAACACCGTCAAGAGCCACACGCGCGCGCTGTTCACGAAGTTCGAGGCGCACAACCGGGTGCAGGCCCTCGGGGTGGCGCGGGCGCGCGGTCTGATCTAGACCCGGCGGGATCCGGGGGCCGCACGCCGGCCGGTCGCCGGGCGGGGCCCGGAGCGCTCCCGACCC
>DATMJR010000068.1:0-4101 GCA_035553775.1 Miltoncostaeaceae bacterium
GGGGTCCGGGTCGGTGATGTGGTGGGCGTCCGCGCTGGCGCCGTACCCGGCGACCTCGCAGATCACCGCGGCGCCGCGGGCGGCGGCGTGCGCGGCGTCCTCGAGAAGCAGCACCGCGGCCCCCTCGCCGATCAGGAACCCGTCCCGCTCGGCGTCGAACGGCCGGGCGGCGCCGCCGGGGTCGTCGTTGCGGTGCGAGAGCACGCGCATCGCGTCGAAGCCGGCCACCCAGAACGGCGTGACCATCGCATCCGCACCCCCGGCGAACACCGCGTCGGCGTCCCCCCGCCGGATGATCGAGGCGGCGATGCCCAGGGCATCGGTCCCCGCGGCGCAGGCCGTGACGGTGGCGAACACCGGCCCGCGCAGGCCGAGCTGCATGGCCACCATGGCCGAGGGCATGTTGAGCATGCTGTGCGGGATCGTGAACGGGGAGACGCGATCCGGCCCGCGCTCCAGCATCACCCGGTGGTTCTCCTCGCGCACGTACCCGCCGCCCGTGCCCGTGCCCACCACGCTCCCCACGCGCCGCCCGTCGCCCTCGACGCGGAAGCCCGCGTCGCCCTCCGCCAGCCGGGCGGCGGCGACGGCGAGCTGGGTGATGCGGTCGGCGCGCCGGGCGGTGCGGTGGTCGAGGAACTCCCCCGCGTCGAAGGCCGTGGCCTCGCAGGCGATGCGCACGTCCAGGTCCGAGGCGTCGAAGTGCGTGATCGGCCCGCCGCCCGGCGTGCCCGCCGCCGCCGCCCGCCAGACGTCCTCGCGGCCGACCCCGAGCGCGCAGACGACCCCGATGCCGGTGACCACCACCCGCCGCCGGCCGTTCGCGTGGGCGCTCACGCCTCCACCGCCGTCAGGGTCAGCACCGCGTTGTGCCCGCCGAAGCCGAAGCCGCTGCACGCGGCGGCCCGGACCGAGGCGCGGCGCGCCCGGTTGGCGACGTGGTCGACCCCGGCGCAGGCCTCGTCCAGCGCCTCCAGGTTGATGGTCGGCGGGATGACCCCCTCGGCGATCGTCAGCGCCGTGAGCGCGGTCTCGAGCGCCCCGGTCGCCCCGACGCAGTGGCCGTGCATGGACTTGGTGGCGCTCACCGCCGTGCGCGCGGCCACCTCGGGCCCGAGCGCCTCGACGATGCCGGCGATCTCGGCGACGTCGCCGGCCACCGTGGAGGTGGCGTGGGCGTTGACGTAGTCCAGCTGCTCCGGCTCCAGGCCGGCGCCGCGCAGGGCCACCCGCAGGGCCTCCGCCTGCTCGGCACCGCCCGGCGCGGGTTCGGTGAGGTGGTACGCGTCGCTCGTCGCGCCGTAGCCGGCCACCTCGCACAGCACGTCGGCGCCCCGCGCGAGCGCCTGGTCGAGGCGCTCCAGCACCAGGACCGCCCCCGCCTCGCCGAGCACGAAGCCGTCGCGATCGGCGTCGAAGGGGCGGCTCGCCCCCGCCGGGTCGTCATTGCGGTGCGACATCGCCTTGGACGCGTCCAGGCCGGCCACGGCGTAGGGCGTGATCGCGGCCTCGGCCCCGCCGGCCAGCACCGCGTCCGCCATGCCGCTGCGCACCATGTGCATCGCCTCGCCGATGGAGTGCAGCCCCGTCGCGCAGGCGGTGAGGACGCTCAGCATGGGCCCCCGCAGGCCCAGCTCGATCGACACCTGCCCGCCGGCCATGTTCGCGATGCTCATCGGCACGGTGACGGGCGACACCCGGTCGGCGCCGCGCTCCAGGAAGGTGCGGTGCTGCTGCTCGAAGCTGGCGTTGCCGCCGTTCCCCGTGGAGATGACCGTGCCGATGCGCTCCTCGCGTCCGTCGACCGAGAGCCCGGCGTCCTCCAACGCCAGCCGGGCGGCCGTGACCGCGAGCTGGCTGGCCCGGTCCATGCGCCGCACCGTGCGCCGGTCGAGGTGGTCGAGGGGGTCGAACCCCCGCGCCTCGCAGGCGATCTTCACCCCGTGGTCGCGCGCGTCGAACTGCGTGATCGGACCGGCGCCCGATCGCCCGGCCACCGCGGCCGACCAGGCCTCGGCCCGGCCGGTGCCGAGCGGGCTCACCAGCCCGACCCCGGTGATGACCACCCGATCGTGTGCGTCCCTCACAGCGCGAGACCTCCGTCCACCTCGAGAACCGTGCCGGTCACGAAGGATGCCGACGCGGAGCACAGGAAGGCCACCGGCGCGCCCACGTCGGCCGGCTCGCCCAGGCGGCCCAGCGCGGTCCGCGCCAGCAGCGCCCCGCGCCGGTCGTCGTCGAGCACGTCGGTCAGGCGGGTGCGGATGAAGCCGGGCGCCACGGCGTTCACCCGCACGCCGTGCGGGCCGAGCTCGCGGGCGAGCGTCCGGACCAGTCCCGTCAGGCCGGCCTTGGACGCCGCGTAGTTGGCCTGCCCCGCGTTGCCGTGCGTCCCCACGACCGAGGTGAGCGCCACGACGGCGCCGGCGCCGCGGGCGCACATCGGGCGCGCGGCCGCGCGCATCGCGTGGAAGCCGCCCTCCAGGTTGACCGTGATCGGGCGGGCCCATTGCGCCGCGTCCATCCGCAGGGCCAGGCCGTCGTGGGTGGTGCCCGCGTTGGCGACCAGGGCGTCCAGGGGCCCGAGCTGCTCCTCGGTGGCGGCGACCGCGGCGGCGAGGCTCTCGGGCTCGCGGGCCTCCGCCCGCAGCGTCAGCGCCCGTCGGCCGCGGCCGCGCACGTCGTCGGCGACGCGGCCGCAGGCCTCCGCGTCGTGCGCGTACGTCAGCCCCACGTCCCAGCCGGCGTCGGCCAGGGCGGTGGCGCACGCGGCGCCGATGCCCCGGCTCGCGCCGGTGACCAGCGCCACCGGCACGCCTAGACCCGGCCGATCAGCGCCCGCACTCCCGGGAGGTCGGCCGGCGTGCCCACGTGCAGCACGCGCACGTCGGGCCGTATGCGGCGCACCAGCCCCACCAGCACCCGGCGCGGCCCGAACTCGACGAACGCGTCGGTGCCCATGTCCATGGCCTCCCGGACCGCGTGCGTGAAGCGCACCGGCCCGGTGAGCTGTTGGGTCAGGATCTGGCGGACGCGCTCGGCCCCGGCCTCGACGCGCGCCGTGGTGGCGGACACGAAGGGCAGCGAGGGCGCGTGCACGCGCGCGCCCGCGAGCACGTCGCGCAGGCGCTCCGCGGCGGGCGCCATCACCGACGAGTGGAAGGCGCCGTCCACGTCGAGCAGCCGTACCGTGATGCCGCGTGAGCGGGCGAGGTCGAGCAGGCGCTCGACGCCGCGGTGCAGGCCGGACGCCACGATCTGGCCCGGCGAGTTGTAGTTGGCGGGCCACACGTCGCCGGCCTCGGCGCACAGCGACTCCGCCTCCTCGTCGGTGATGCCGAGGAGGGCCGCCATCTGCCCGGGCACCGCGCGGGCGACGTCCGTGGTCGCGGCCCCCCGGGCGCGCACGATCCGCAGCGCCTCCCGGAACTCGAGGGTGCCCGAGGCGACCAGCGCCGCGTACTCGCCCAGGGAGTGCCCCAGCGTCAGATCGCCCCGGAGCCCCTCGGCCTGCGCCACCCGCCAGGCGGCCACCGAGGTCGTGAGCACCGCCGGCTGGCAGACGTCCGTGGTGCCCAGCAGCTCCGAGGGTCCCTCGAAGCACACGGTCGCCAGGTCGAAGCCGAGCACGTCGCCGGCCTCCTCGAAGGTCTCGCGCGCCACCGGGAACGCCCGCGCCAGCTCGGCGCCCATGCCCACGTGCTGCGAGCCCTGGCCCGGGAACATCAGGGCGATCTTGCCCGGCTGCGACCCGTCGTTCTGTTCGGCCACCTGAATCTCCTGCCCCGTCCGCCGTCTCGGCGCCGTCATGTGCCGGTGACCATTCCCGCCGGTCCCGGGGGATTCACGGGCGACGCCGCATGGTACGGCCGGTTTCCTGAGCGCGCAACACGGCGGACGCGCGTCCGGGGCCCCTCAGGGGATGGTCACCGTGACGAATTCGGTGTTGGTGCCGCCGCCGCCGAACACCCCCGCGACGAGCATCACGACCACGATCACCACGATGGCGGCGACGACGCCGGCGCCGATCAGCAGCCGGGTCGTCTGCGCGGAGCGCCCGCCGGTCCGCGGGGTGCCGCCCGGCGGCGAGCCGTAGGGGGT
>DATMJR010000069.1:0-9010 GCA_035553775.1 Miltoncostaeaceae bacterium
TCCCGGTACGGGAGCACCCCGGACGCGATGTCGTCGGCGACGCGCTGGTACACGGGCACGTCGGTGATGACCGTGCCGGTCCATGGCCGGAACGCCTGCAGCGGGACCAGCCACACCAGGGCGGCGAACGCCGCGGCGGCGAGCAGGCCGCCCGCGTACCGGACGACGGCGGGGAGCCCCCCCCGCCCGCGGGCCGGCCGTGGCAGGGGCGCGCGCGCCCAGAGCAGCAGCAGGATGGCCGGGCCGAACTTGGTGGCGACCGCCAGGCCGAGCATCACCCCCCGCAGCAGCGGGCGGGTGGCCACGACGAGCCCCCAGATGAGCGCCGCCGCGACGAGGGCGTCGTTCGCGTTGGTCGCCAGCGTGTAACCGCTGAACGGGAAGGCGGCCCAGCCGAGGGCGAGCGCCGCGCCCAGGCGCAGGCCGCCCAGGCGCCAGCCGAGCATCAGCATCCCCGCGACGCAGAGCAGGTCGAACGTGGTCGCGGCGCCGTGGGCGGCGGGCAGGTTGTCCCACGTGCCGGACCAGGGCTGGGCCACCTCGAACGGGATGTAGGCGAGGTAGTTGAGCGGCCCGTAGGTGTCGCACCGCCCGCAGTCGTCGGGGAAGTTCCCGTAGGGGGTGGTGCCCTCCATGATGAGGTCCGCCCCGATCACCCCCGCGTAACCGACGTCGATGACGTTGGAGTCGAATGCGTTCAGCCCGTAGCGCAGCGCGAGGGCCAGGATCAGCGCCGTCACCAGCACCCAGGTCGGCGCCCAGCCGCGGAACGCCGGGGCCGCCCCGTGGTCGCCGGCGCCGGCCCCCGTGTCCTCGGCGGCGCCCCCGGGCACCGCCACCGGCGCCCGGCGCATGCGCGTGCCCCCGATCCACGCGAGGCGCAGCCCCAGGTAGGCCATCGGCGGGTAGGCGAGCGGTACCGAGGTGAAGATCTCGCCCCGGTTGAACCAGATCAGCGAGACGCTGAACGACAGCAGCACCAGCAGGTCGAGCGTCCGCCACGAGACGATGCGACGCACCCGCAGCAGGGGCAGCAGGAACAGCGCGCAGAGCGTCAGCCAGATCGCCGGGCGGTTGATGGCGCGACCGAAGGCGCCCTCGTAGCCCCGCGCCATCATCCAGGCGACCTGGGGCCCGGTCCGGACCTCGGTGATCTCACCGGTCTCGTCGGCGATGAACACCTGCGCCTCCACCGTCTCCCCGCCGTCGGCGTCGGTGGCGACGTACCACACCGTGTGGCGCCGCTCGTCGCGGTCGAACTCGGGGGTGGTGCGGGTGACGGGGTGATCCTCGATCCAGCTCCGCGCCTCCTCCGAGGTCTCGGCGATCGCGAGCACCTCGTTCTCCGACAGCGCCGGGCCCGGGCGCGCCCGGTCGCGCCGGCCGACCCTCCGCTCGAGCCCGTCCGCCTGGCGGGCGAACCCGTCGACCAGCTCGCGCACGTCCTGCACCGCCTCGGCGGCGGACGTGGAGGCGGGCGGCTGCGCCCCGGCGGCCGGCGCGAGCGCCAGCAGCAGCAGCACGAGGAGGGCGACGAGGGTCCCGCCCGCGCGCGCCGGCCCCGCGCGGCGGGGGGGTGGCGCGGGCACGGCCACCCGCCCGTCTACCGGAAGGCCCACCGGCGGTTCAGCAGGAAGACCACCGGCGTCACGAGGGCGATCGCGAGGGCCTGCGCGGAGATCTCGGCCAGGCCGCCGCGCACCAGGGCCTCCAGCATGACCACGTTGAGGCCCAGCGAGGCGACGCTGACCGCGAGGTACCGCGCGCCCTGCCCCAGCGCCGAGCCCGCGCGACCGCGGAAGGTCCAGTTGCGGTTGAGGGCGAAGTTGTTGAGCCACGCGACGCAGAAGGCGGCGACAGCGGCGACGATGTGATGGGCCCCGAACGCTTTCAGGACCACGGCGAACACCGCCAGGTTCACGACGTAGCCCGACGCGCCGACGACGCAGAAGCGCACGAGCTGCGTCCAGTCCGCGCGTTCGGCCTGGCGTATCCGGGGGAGCCGGAGCAGGCCCGAGCGGATCGGGGGGGCGGGCGACGCGGTCGTCCGAGGGGCTTGGCCGGTCGCCATCTCCGTGCAAACGTACCAGTCGTCCGGGGGCCCGACGCCGCGCCGCGTCGGGGCGGGCCCCGTGACGCGCCGCTCCGGCGGAGCCCGCCACGGCCGATCTACACTGCGCCGGGCCACGCCCGCCGTGCCCCCGGGGGTCCCACTTGACCGACCGCCACGCCCAGACACCGCTCCAGGAGGCCCGCGCGATGGGCACCGACGGCGCCCGATACGAGAGCCGGTACGCCGCGCGCGCCCGGGGCGTCGTCTCGTCCGCCATGCGCGACCTGATGGCGCTCTCGGAGCGGCCGGAGATCATCTCGCTGGCCGGCGGCTTCCCCGCGACCGAGTCGTTCCCGCCCGAGGTCTTCTCCGAGCTGGCGGAGGTCGTGGCCCGCGACCACCTCGCCGGCGCCCTGCAGTACGGGCCGACGGAGGGCCTCGCCGAGCTGCGCGCGCGCATCTGCGACGTCATGGCGGTCGAGGGGGCCGTGGCGCACCCCGAGCACCTCATGGTGACCTCCGGGGGGCAGCAGGCGATCGACCTCGCCATCCGCACCTTCGTGGACCCGGGCGACGTGGTGATCGCCGAGGGTCCGACGTACCCCGGGGCCGTGCCCACCCTCACCACCTACCAGGCGCGCGTCGTGCACGTCCCCATGGACGGGGACGGGATGCGCGTCGACCTGCTCGAGGAGACGCTCGACCGGCTGGCCGCGGCCGGGGAGCGGCCGAAGCTGCTCTACACCATCCCCACCTTCCACAACCCGGCCGGCGTCACGATGTCCCTCGAGCGCCGGCGGGCGCTGGTCGCGATCGCGCACGAGCGGGAGCTGCTGGTCGTCGAGGACAACCCCTACGGCCAGCTCCGGTTCGAGGGCACCCCCCTGCCGACGCTCTGGGAGCTGGACGGCGGCGCCGGCTGGGTCGTCTACCTGTCGACGTTCTCCAAGATCCTGGCCCCCGGGGTGCGCCTGGGATGGGTGGTCGCGCCACCCCCCGTGCTGCGCAAGATGAACCTGGCCAAGCAGGCCACCGACCTGGGGTCGTCCACGCTGGGCCAGCGCTTCGTGCTCGAGTACCTGCGGCGGTTCGACTACCGCCACCACGTGGCGCGCCAGAACGACATCTACCGCCGCCGGCGGGACGTGCTGCTGCGCGCGCTCGAGGAGGAGTTCCCGGCCGAGGCCTCGTGGTCGCGGCCGGGCGGCGGCCTGTTCGTGTGGGCGACGCTGCCCGAGTTCGTCGACACCCGTGAGCTGCTCGCGCGGGCGATCGACCGGCACGCCGTGGCCTTCGTGCCCGGGCAGGCCGCCTTCCTCGACGGCCGCGGCGGCAGCTCCATGCGCCTCAACTTCTCGGGCGTGCCCGAGGAGCGGCTGGTGGAGGGCGTCGCGCGCATCGGCACCGCGATCGCCGAGACGGTCGAGCTGCAGCGGGTCTTCGGCGGCGGCGCCTGACGTGCGGGTCGCGGTCCTCAAGGGAGGGCGCTCGCTGGAGCGCGAGGTGAGCCTGCGGTCGGCGGCCAACGTGGAGGCCGCCCTGCGCCGGCTGGGACACGACGTGACCGGGATCGACGTCGACCAGCACCTGGTGCGCACCCTGCGCGCCGAGCGGCCGGACGCGGCCTTCGTGGCCCTGCACGGCAAGGGCGGCGAGGACGGCACGGTGCAGGAGCTGCTGGAGATCCTCGGCATCCCCTACACGGGCTCGGGCGTGCGGGCCTGCGAGCGCTCCATGGACAAGGTGGTGGCGAAGGCCGCCTTCGCCACCGCCGGCCTGCCGACGCCCCCGTGGTTCGCGTTCTCCGAGGACGCCTTCCGGGAGATGGGCGCCGCCGACACCCTCGGCGAGATCCGTGCCCGCCTGGGCCTGCCGCTGGTGGTGAAGCCGGCCAAGCAGGGCTCCGCCCTCGGCATCTCGGTCGCGCACGAACCCGGTGACATCCCCCGGGCGCTGATGGCGGCCCTCTCCTACGACGACCGGGTGCTGCTGGAGCGCTTCGTGGCCGGCCGCGAGATCGCGGTCTCCGTGCTCGGCACCGAGGAGCCCGAGGCGCTGCCCGCCGTCGAGGCGCGTCCCCAGGACCGGGACTTCTACGACTTCGAGGCGCGGTACACCCCCGGCCTGACCGAGTTCGTGGCGCCCGCCCCGCTCACCCCCGAGGAGGCCGACACGGCCGCCCGGCTCGCCCTGGAGTGCTACGCCGAGATCGGGTGCCGTGGCTTCGGCCGGGTCGACATGATCCTGGACGCCGAGGGCTGGTTCTGGGTGCTCGAGCTGAACACGATCCCGGGCCTCACCGACACGAGCCTGATGCCGAAGGCCGCGGAGGCCGCCGGCATGGACTTCGACGAGCTCATCGCGCGGGTCCTGGCGCAGGCGGACCTGGGCGGCTGACCGCCGCCGCGAGGGCATCCAGGCGCGCGGCGATCCGGCCCGTTGCGCGGTCCTCCTGCAGCGCGAGCAGCGCGTCGAGCACCCGGTTGACGGGCGTCGGCACCCCGCGGGCCGCGCCGGCGCGGACCATGAACGCGGTGAGGGCCTCGCGCTCGACGGGCTTGCCCGCCGCGATGTCCTGGGCGGTCGAGGGCCGGTAGTCGCGCAGCCCGGGGATGTACGCCGACATCGCCGCGACGCGCTCGGGCGGCACCGCCACGCCGTGGGACGCCGCCAGTGCCACCACCTCGTCCATCGCCTCGCGCACCAGCGCCCGGGTCTCGGGCGTGGCCAGCGCCTCCCCGGCCGTCGCGCCGGTGACCGCGCAGAGGGCGTTGAACCCGATGTTCCACAGCAGCTTCGACCACTGCTCGCGCGCCACGTCCTCCGCCAGCCGCGCGTCCCAGGCCCCGGCCACCAGGCCGTGCACGCGCGCGGCGGCCGCCGTGCGGCCCCCCGCGGGATCGCCCAGCACCACGCGCCCCTCCGCCTGGTGGTCGACGGTGCCCGGCGTGACGACCCGGAGGCCGACGAACGCGAGGCCGGCCAGCACGGGCACCTCGGGCGGCAGCAGCCGGCGCAGCACCGCCGGGTTCTCCACGCCGTTCTGCAGGGAGAGCACGTCCGGGCGCCGGGCGGCGCCGTCCCCCAGGGCGGCCGCCAGCCCTGCGCCGGCCTCGGCCGTGTGGTGGGACTTGACGGTCACCAGCACGAGATCGGCGCCGTCCCGCAGGGCGGCACGGGGTGACGGCGGGACCCGCACGGGTACGCTCCACTGCTCCCCGTCCGCCTCGCGCACGCACACCGCGCCGGCGCGCCGCAGCGCCGCCGCGTGCGCGCCGCGCGCCACCAGCGCCACGTCGTGCCCGGCGTGGGCGAGCAGCGCGCCGTAGTACGACCCGACCGCACCCGCGCCGATCACGAGGACCGATGCCAGACGCCCCCCCTGACGCCCCGCGCCTCGATGTCGCCCGCGACGGCACCGCCGTCGTGGCGCGCATCCACAACCCCGCCCGGGCCAACGCCCTGGACTCCGGGATCCTGGACGCCCTCGCGCGGCTGGCGCAAGCGCCGCCGGACGATGCGCGCCTGATGGTCCTCACCGGCGCGGGCGACCGTCACTTCTCCAGCGGCCTCGACCTGGGCGAGGACGGCGGCGCGGTGCTGGAGGAGCGCCTGCGCGCGGGCGAGTCGCTGCTGGGCCGCGTGGCCGGCGCCCTGGCCGAGTGCCCCATCCCCGTGGTGGCCGCCGTCAACGGGGCCGCCTTCGGGGGCGCGCTGGAGCTCGCGATGGCGTGCGACTGGCGGATCGCCGCCGAGGACGCCACGCTCGCCATGCCCGCGGCGCGCCTCGGCGTCATCTACGCCCCCGAGGGCATGCGGCGGTTCCTGCAGCAGCTGGGGCCCGCGCGCACCCGCCAGCTGTTCCTGACCGGGCGGCCCGTCGACGCCCGCCGCGCGCTGGAGATCGGCCTGGTGGACGAGGTCGTGCCCGCGGGGACGCTGGACGACGCGGTGCGGCGCGCGGCGGAGGACCTCGGGCGCTCCTCGCCGCTGGCGGTGGCGGGGACGCGGGCGGCGATCGCCGCCCTCAGCGAGTCGCCCGGCGAGGACGGGGCGGCGGTCGTGGAGCAGTGGCGCGTGCGCGCCTACGCCTCGGACCAGTTCCGGGAGGGGATCGCGGCGTTCCACGAGCGCCGCCGGCCCCGGTGGTGAGGCCGGGGAGGGCGCCCGGCGGGCGCCCTCCCCGCGCACGTCAGGAGCCCGCGGCCTCCGACTTGGTGCGGATGTTGTCCGCGAGTTCCTTCGCCTTGGCGTCGTAGCCCGACGGGTCGGCCCACGTGGAGCGGGGGTCGAGCAGCGTGCTGTCCACGCCCGGCACCTCGGTGGGGACCTGGAAGCCGAACACCGGGTCGGTGCGGGTGGGGGCGTCGTCCAGCTCCCCGGAGAGCGCCGCGCGCACGAGCGCCCGGGTCGCGGCGATCGGCATGCGGTGCCCGACGCCGTAGGGGCCGCCGGTCCAGCCGGTGTTGACCAGCCAGGCCGACACGCCGTGCTTCTGCAGCCGCTCGCGCAGCAGCTCGGCGTAGACGCGCGGCGGCTGCGGCAGGAAGGGCGCCCCGAAGCAGGCGCTGAACGTCGCCTGGGGCTCCTTGACGCCCACCTCCGTGCCGGCGACCTTGGCGGTGTAGCCGGCCAGGAACATCCGCATCGCCTCCTCGGGGGAGAGCTTGGCGATGGGCGGCAGCACGCCGAACGCGTCCGCGGTGAGCATCACCACCACCGACGGGTGGCCGGCGCGCTTCTCCGGCACGGAGTTCTCGATCGATGACAGCGGATACGCGCCGCGGGTGTTCTCGGTGGCCGACGCGTCGTCCAGGTCGAGCGCCCGGGTGTGGTCGTCCATGGCCACGTTCTCGAGCACCGTGCCGAACATGCGGGTGGTGCGGAAGATCTCCGGCTCCGCGGTCGGCGAGAGGTTGATCACCTTCGCATAGCAGCCGCCCTCGAGGTTGAAGACGCCGTCGTCCGCCCAGCCGTGCTCGTCGTCGCCGATCAGCGGCCGCTCGGAGTCGGTGGAGAGCGTGGTCTTGCCCGTGCCGGACAGGCCGAAGAACACGGCAACGCGGCCGTCCTGCCCGACGTTCGCCGAGCAGTGCATCGACAGGACGCCCTCGTTCGGCAGGCGGTCGTTCATGAGCGTGAACGCGGACTTCTTGATCTCGCCCGCGTACTGGGTGCCGCCGATGAGCACCTCGGCCGCCGACAGGTTCAGCACCACGAAGTTGGAGGCGCGGGTGCCGTGGACGGCCGGGTCGGCTTGGAAGGACGGCCCGTGCAGGATGTGCGCCTGCGGCGTGAAGCCCGCCAGCTCGTCGCTCGACAGCTCGATGAAGAGGCTGCGCGCGAAGAGCGCGTGCCACGCGCTCTCGGAGACCACGCGCACGCGGAGGCCGTGCTCGGGGTGCGCGCCCACGCGGGCGTCGACCACGTACAGGTCCGAACGGGCGTTGAGGTGCTCGCGCAGGTCGGCGCCGATGCGGTTCGCGTGGTCCAGGTCGATCGCCTGGTTGACGTCGCCCCACCACACCCGGTCCTCGCTGCCGGGCTCGCGCACGATGAACTTGTCCTTGGGCGCGCGGCCGGTGTGGGAACCCGTGGACACGACCAGCGCGCCGCCCTTCGCGAGGCGGCCCTGGCCCGCACGGATGGCGTGCTCGTAGAGCTCCTCCGCCGAGAGGTTCCACCAGACCGTGCCCTGCGGGGCGAGGCCCTGTCCTGAGAGGTCGCCCGCTGTCGGGACACCCACGTCGATCGCCATACGTCCTCCGTCTCGGATGACCGGACGGCGCATCCACGCCCGTCCGCCTGCCGTGGCCCGGGCCACGCCGGTGCGGGACCCGCCGCCGCGGCAACGCCGCGTGGCTCGTCCCCCGTCGTCCCGTCCCGCGGGTCCCCTAGCGTACGCCCGGACCGGGCGACCGCCCACCGCCGGGGACGACGGATGGAGTCTCACCGACGGGATCCGGGATGCGCAACCCGCCGAGGAGGGCGACTGTCGCCGCCGCGGGGGCGCCCCATCCCCAACCGGCCCCCTCGACGGCCAGCCCGGCCGCCACGGACGCCGCCCAGACGGTCAGGCCGGGCACGCGCCAGCCCGGCGGCGCCACCGTCAGCCGCCGCCACGCCAGCCGGCAGAGCACCACGAGCCCGGGCGCGAGAATGGCCATCGCGACCAGGTAGCGCAGCATCTCGTCGCGGAACCCGGACACGGCCAGGGCGAGCCCGGCGAGCGTCACCACGACCATCGCCGGGCGCTGGCCCAGGGCGCGCCCCGGCGACGGCGAGGCCGCCTGGGCCAGGGCCAGGGCGCCCGACCAGATGTTGGTCATGATCGACCCGAAGAACCCGACCGCCACGAACAGGTAGGCGAGGGTGGGGCTGGCGAGGGCCTGCAGCACCTCGGCCAGATCCCAGGTGCCCGTCGCCGCCTGCAGGGCCGCGCCGGCCAGCGCGAACGCCGTCAGGGGGAGGGCCAGCCCCGCCAGCCCGCACCACAGCACCTGGCGCGGGCGCGCGAGCTCGCGCGTGAAATCCGGAGTGCGCAGCGCGAAGGCGGCGCCGTAGCCCACCACCAGCGAGACCCCGACCCACGGGCCGGCGGGGTCGGCGGCCGTCCGCTCCGAGGCCAGGGTGAGGCCGTGGGCGCCGGCGGCGAGATGCAGCCCCCAGGCGCACAGGACCACCGTGGCCGCGCCCGCGGCGAGGGCCGCCCCGGAGAGGGTGCCGACGCCGCGCCACACCGTGGCGAGCGCCAGCGCCGCCACGGCCGCCATCCCGGCGGCGTCGGGCATCCCGAGCAGCCGCCCGGCGGCCACGCCGGCCACGCCCACGTTGACGCCGAACCAGCCCACCATCATCCCCAGCATCACCAGGGCGGCCACCCGCCGGGCGCCCGCGTGCCCCAGCGGCCCCGCCGCCAGCAGGCCGAGGTCGGCGCCGCGCCGCTGGCCCAGCACC
>DATMJR010000070.1:0-4104 GCA_035553775.1 Miltoncostaeaceae bacterium
GCGCGGGGCGCACTTGAGCGGGTCGCGCCACGGTGGCCGGCGGGGGCGTACGCGCCCCCGCCGGCCGCGGGGTCACCCGAGGACGCCCGCGCCCGCCAGCAGCGTGGCGGTGTCCCAGTAGACGCGCTCCTCCCGGATGAGGTCCCCCTCCATGTCGCACACGCTGACGCCGGCCAGGTTCACCTGCTCGCCCTTGGCCGGGTACCCGGGCGCGTCGTTGCGGTGCGTGCCCTTGAACACCCACTCCACCGTCACCGTGCCGTCGGAGCCCTCCGAGACCTTGCGCACCTCGACGACCTCGTCGGGCACCGCGTCCATCAGCCCCTGGGCGGCGGCGGCGATCGCCTCGCGGCCCTGGTGGCGGCCCTCCGGCAGCGCGATCTGGTGGCGCACCCCGTCCTCGGTGTACATCCCCGCGACCCGCTGCGCGTCGCGCGAGCTCCACGTGCCGCCGATGTCGGGAACGGCCATGTCAACCTCCTGGGTCGGTCCGTGCGGGTTGCACGGATGTCGACCCTATGGCGCATCCCCCTTTCGGGGGAAGAGGCGGGGCGGCCCCGGGTATCGCCCGGACCCGGCCGATACCCGGGGCCGCGGACGCCGGAGCGGGCACTACCATCGGATGATGAGCCCGGCGGACCCCCTCGCCCCCTTCCATCCGCTCACGGCGGACTGGTTCCGGCGCGCGTTCGCGGCCCCCACCGAGGCCCAGGCGCGGGGGTGGCCCCACATTGCGGCGGGCCGCCACACGCTGATCCTGGCGCCGACCGGCTCGGGCAAGACGCTCGCCGCCTTCCTGTGGGCCCTCGACCGGCTCGTGGCCGCACGACTGGAGGGCCGCACGGGCCCGGGGGGTGGTGCCGGGGCCGGTTCCCCGGGTGCCGACCGCGTGCTCTACGTGTCGCCCCTGAAGGCGCTCAACTACGACGTCGAGCGCAACCTTGGCGGCCCGCTGGCCGGACTCGCGGACGCCGCCCGACGCGCGGACCTGCCCGTGCCCGAGGTGTCGATCGCGGTGCGCACGGGCGACACCCCCGCGGCCGAGCGGCAGCGGATGCTGCGCCGCCCCCCGGACGTGCTCATCACGACCCCCGAGAGCCTGTACCTCATGCTCACCTCGCGCGGGCGCGAGGTGCTCCGCGAGGTGCGGACGGTGATCGTCGACGAGATCCACGCGGTCGCCGCGACCAAGCGCGGCGCCCACCTCGCCCTCAGCCTGGAGCGGCTGGAGCGGCTGGTGGCCGAGGACGGGGGGGCGCTGCAGCGCATCGGGCTGTCGGCGACGCAGCGGCCGCTGTCGGAGATCGCGCGGTTCCTGGGCGGTCAGGACGCCGACGGCCGGCCGCGCCCCGTGGAGGTGGCCGACGCGGGCTCCACGAAGGAGCTCGACCTGGAGGTCGTGGTACCGGTCGACGACATGTCGGACCTCGCGGCCGGCGGACCGACCCCGATGGCGACCGATCTGACGCAGGTGACGGGTCAGGAGGGCCTGCGCCGCTCGATCTGGCCGGCGATGTACCCGCGCCTGCTGGAGCTGGTGCGCGCGCACGCCAGCACCCTGGTCTTCGTCAACAACCGGCGGCTCGCGGAACGGCTCGCCCTGCGGCTCAACGAGCTGGCCGGCGAGGAGGTGGCCCGCGCCCACCACGGCAGCCTCGCCCGCGAGCAGCGCGTGCTCATCGAGGAGGACCTGAAGGCCGGGCGGCTGCCGGCGCTGGTGGCCACCAGCAGCCTGGAGCTCGGCATCGACATGGGCGCCGTCGACCTGGTGATCCAGGTGGAGAGCCCACGCAGCGTCGCCCGCGGCATCCAGCGCGTCGGCCGGGCGGGGCACCGCGTGGGCGCGGCCAGCCGCGGGCGCATCTTCCCCAAGTACCGGGGCGACCTGCTCGAGTGCGCCGCGGTCGTCGAGCGCATGCACTCGGGCGGCATCGAGGAGACCCGGGTGCCGCGGCTGCCGCTGGACGTGCTGGCGCAGCAGATCGTGGCCATGTGCGCCGACGCCGAGTGGACGGTGGACGACCTCCACGCGGTCGCGCGCGGCACGTACCCCTTCGCGGAGCTGTCGCGGGCCCAGCTGGAGGGCGTGCTCGACATGCTCGCCGGCCGCTACCCCTCGGACGAGTTCGCCGAGCTGCGCCCCCGGGTGGTGTGGGACCGGGTGGCCGGCACGGTCCGGGGACGCCCGGGCGCGCGCCAGCTGGCGGTGCAGAACGCCGGCACCATCCCCGATCGGGGCCTGTACGGCGTGTACCTGGCCGACGGCTCGAGCCGCGTCGGGGAGCTCGACGAGGAGATGGTCTACGAGGCCCGGGCCGGGCAGACCTTCATGCTCGGCGCCTCGACGTGGCGCATCGAGCAGATCACGCGCGACCGGGTGCTGGTGTCCCCGGCCCCGGGGGCCCCGGGGGCGGTGCCGTTCTGGCGCGGCGAGGGCGTGGGCCGGCCGGCGGAGCTGGGCGCCGCGGTGGGGGCCCTCGCCCGCGAGCTCGTGACCATGGCGCCGGACGCGGCGCGGACGCGCCTGCGCGAGCGCAGCGACTTCGACGAGCGCGCGGCGGCGAACCTGGTGCAGTACCTGCACGACCAGGCGGCGTCCACCGGCACCCTGCCCAGCGACCGGGCCATCGTCGTGGAGCGGTTCCGGGACGAGATCGGCGACTGGCGCCTGTGCGTGCTGAGCCCCTTCGGCGCCCGCGTGCACGCGCCCTGGGCGATGGCGCTCGGGGCGCGCATGCGGGAGGCCACCGGGCAGGAGACCCACGCCATCTGGACCGACGACGGCATCGCGCTGCACCTTCCGGAGGCCGACGAGGCGCCGCCCGCCGAGCTGGCGATCATGGACCCCGAGGAGGTCGAGGAGCTCGTGATCGGCGAGCTCGGCGGCACCGCGCTGTTCGGCTCGCGCTTCCGCGAGAACGCCGCCCGCGCCCTGCTGATCCCGCGGCGCCGCCCCGGCAGCCGCACCCCGCTGTGGCAGCAGCGGCTGCGCGCGTCGTCGCTGCTGCAGGTGGCCCGCCGGTTCGGGAGCTTCCCGGTCATCCTGGAGACCTACCGGGAGTGCCTCGACGACTGGTTCGACCTGCCGGCGCTGCGCGAGCTGCTCACGCGGGTCCGCTCCCGCGAGGTGTCGGTCGTGGAGGTCGAGACCCCCGCCCCGTCGCCGTTCGCGAACAGCCTGCTGTTCGAGTACGTCGCGACCTACATGTACGAGGGCGACGCCCCCGTCGCGGAGCGCCGCGCGCAGGCCCTCTCCCTCGACCGGGATCTGCTGCGCGAGCTGCTCGGCCGCGACGAGCTGCGCGAACTCATCGACCCCGACGCGCTCGCGGCGGTGGAGGCCGACCTGCAGCTGCTCAGCGAGCGGATGCGGGCGCGCGACCCGGACGCGCTGCACGACGTGCTGCGCCGGCTGGGGGACCTCACCCCCGACGAGGTGCGAGCCCGCGTCACCGATCCCGACGCCGCCGCGGACTGGCTGGCGCGGCTGCAGGCGGAGCGGCGGGCGGTCCCCGTCCGCCTGGCGGGCGAGCTGCGGTGGATCGCGGCCGAGGACGCCGCCCGGTATCGCGACGGCCTGGGCGTGATGCCGCCCGCGGGTCTTCCCGAGGCCTTCCTCGAGCCGGTCGCGGACGCCCTCACCGGGCTCCTGCAGCGCTACGCCCGTACGCACGGACCGTTCCCGGCCGCCCTGGCGGCCGCCCGCTTCGGCATCACCCCCGGGGCCGCCGAGGCGGCGCTGGCGGCGCTCGACGCCCGCGGAGTGGTGGCCCGCGGCGAGATGCGCCCCGGGGGCTCGGGGCACGAGTGGTGCGACGTGGAGGTGCTGCGCCGGCTCCGGCGCGCCAGCCTGGCGGTGCTGCGGAGGGAGGTGGAGCCGGCGGACCCGCGGGCCATGGGCCGGTTCCTGCCGGCGTGGCACGGCATCGACCGGCCGCGCGCGGCGCCGGGGGCGGAGGCGCTCCGCGACGTCATTGGGACCCTGCAGGGCGTGGCGCTACCGCCCGCGCAGTGGGAGGGCGAGGTCTTCCCCCGGCGGCTCGGCGGCTACAGCCCGTCCTGGCTGGACGAGCTCGCGGCCACCGGTCAGGTGGTGTGGGTCGG
>DATMJR010000071.1:0-24546 GCA_035553775.1 Miltoncostaeaceae bacterium
CCACCGTCCGGGCACCGAGCACCGCGCCCGGCACCACCGTCCGGGCACCGAGCACCGCGCCCGGCACCACCGTCCGGGCACCGAGCACCGCGCCCGGCACCACCGTCCGGGCGTGCGCACCGCGCCCGGCACCACCGTCCGGGCGTGCGCACCGCGCCCGGCACCACCGTCCGGGCGTGCGCACCGCGCCCGGCACCACCGTCCGGGCCTGAGCACCGCGCCCGGCACCACCGTCCGGGCGCGGGGGCGCTGGTAGGGTGCCCGGCCGATGGCGACCCAGGCCAGCCCGGCGCCGCCGTGGGGCGGCGCGCCTCGGATCCCCCTCTGGGCTCCGGCGGCGGCGGCGGCGGGCGGCGTGCTCGCGGTGCTCCAGCCCGCGGCGGCCGTCGGCTACGTCGTGCTGCTCGCCCTCGTGCTGGCGGTGCGCGACCGGCCGCTGCCGGCGGTGGCGGTGGTGCTGACGGCCGTGACGGCGCTCGCGGCGCTCGCGGGCCCCAACCTGGCGGTCCCTGCCGCCCCCGGCGTGTTCCTGTTCCGGGTGCTGATCGTCGTGCTCGGGCTCGGCGCGCTGCTGTACGTGCTGCTCGGCGGCGCGCTGCGCTGGCCCGCGGTGCTGTCCCTGCCCGCCGGCCTGCTCGGGCTCCTGGTGGCATGGGCGGCCGCCTCTCTCGCGTGGTCCCAGGACGTGGTCGCCGCCGCGCGGTGGACGGTGCTGCTGGCGATGATGGCCGCGCTGGCCGTCGCCCTCCCGGTCGCGTTCGGCACCCGCCGCCGCGCCATCCGGCTGCTGGTCGCGCTGGGGATCGCCTTCGGCGTGGTGACGCTCATCAGCCTGCTGGAGATCGTCGCGGGGATCCGGCTGCCCACCTCGCGCCTCGCGGGGCGCTCCCCCGACGCCGCCTTCGCGGCGACCTCGGTGTTCGGCAACGAGAACAACCTCGCCACCTACCTCACCCTGACCCTCCCCTACTTCCTCGTGCTGGTGGTGGTGTTCCGGGACGTCCGGCTGCGGGCGCTGGGGCTGGTGGGCGGCCTGGCCTGCCTGCTGGCGCTCCTCTACACGGGCAGCAAATCGAACCTGCTCGCGACGGCGCTCGTGCTGGCCGGCCTGCTCGTGGTGCTCGCGACCGACCCCCGTCAGCGCCGGCGGGCGCTGTCGGCCGCCGTGGTCGCGGGACTGGCGGCCCTGGTGGTGGTGCCCGCGCTGCGGGGCGCGGGCGTCGTGCCCCTGCCCGAGCGGGCGCTCGACAAGTTCAGCTTCAGTCTTCTGCAGGAGCAGGTGGAGCAGGGCGTGGGGTCCGGGGCGGTGCGCTCGAACCTGCTCGACGACGGGCTGGCCCTGGTGGTCGACACCGGGGGCGTGGGGGTGGGCGCCGGCAACGCCGACGTCCGCATCCGATCGCTCGCCGACTTCCCGGGGGTCTCGAACCTGCACAACTGGTGGCTCGAGGTGCTGGTCAACCTCGGCCTGATCGGCCTGGCTCTCTACGTGACCCTCTACGGGCTGCTCTTCGGCCGGCAGCTGCGCGCCGCCCGGCGCACCCGCGACCCGCTGGTGCGGTACCTGGCCCTCGCCGGGGCCGTGTCGCTCGTCGGGTTCGTCGCGGGCAGCCTCGGCCCGTCCAGCGTGCTCACGTTCGCCCCGCTGTGGATCACGCTCGGCATGGGCATGCTCACGCTCGTGCTGTGGCGCCGGGCGGAGGCGGAGGGAGGGCGTCTGCGGTGAGGGTGCTGATGCTGAGCCACATGTACCCGAGCGCCGTCAACCGTACGGCCGGCATCTTCGTGCACGAGCAGGTGCGCGCCCTCCGCGCGCGCGGGCACGACGTCCGGGTGGTCTCGCCGAAGGGCGTCGCCCCCCCGCTGCTGCCGCGCTGGCGCGCCTACCGCGAGGTGCCGGGGACGGACCACGTCGACGGGGTCCCCGTGCTGTACCCGCGCAAGCTCACGCTGCCCGGGGCGCGCCTCGGCGCGCGCAACGCCGAGGCCATGCTGCTGGCCCTGCGGGGCCCGCTGCGGCGCGTCCACGCCCGCTGGCCCTTCGACGTGGTGCACGCCCACATGCTGGTGCCGGACGGGTGGGCGGCGATGCGGCTCGGTGCCGCGCTCGGGGTCCCGGTGGTGGCGACCGCGCACCGGGCCGACGTCCTCGACCTGCCCGCGCGCGGCGCCGCCCTGGCCCGGCAGGTCCGCGAGACCGTGGAGGGCGTCGACGCCGTGATGACCGTGAGCCGCGCGATCCGCGCGGCGGCCGAGGCGGCCGGGACGCCCCGACTGCCCGTCGCGGTCATCCCCAACGGCGCGGACACGGGTGTGTTCCACCCACGGGACCGGGCCGAGGCGCGGCGGCGCCTGGGGCTGCCCGAGGACGGCCCCGTGGTGTCGTACGTCGGCAAGCTCGTGCCGCGCAAGGGCGTCGACCACCTCGTGGAGGCGATGGGGCTGCTCGCGCGCGCGCCCGGGGGCGCGCCGCTGCTCGTGGCGGCCGGCATCGGGGAGATGCGCGCGGGCCTGGAGGAGCGGGCGCGGGCGCTGGGGGTCGCCGGGCGCATCCGGTTCCTGGGCAAGGTGGGCCACGACGAGGTGGCGTGGGTGATGGCCGCGGGCGACGTCTTCGTGCTGCCGTCCCTGTCCGAGGGCCTGCCGACGGTGGCGTGCGAGGCGCTCAACTGCGGCGTGCCGGTGGTGGCGACCGCGGTCGACGGCACGCCCGAGATCGTCCGCGAGGGCGACACCGGACTGCTCGTGCCCCCGGCGGACCCCGACGCGCTGGCCACGGCCCTGGCGCGCGTGCTCGGGGACGACACCCTGCGGGCCCGGCTGGCCGCGCGCGCCCTGGAGGTCGGGCGCAGCGAGTACACGTGGGCCGCCAACGCGGCGCGCACCGCCGAGGTGTACGCCCGGGTGACGGCGTGAGCGGCGGCGCCCACCGTGCCCCGGCCGTGGTGCTGCAGGCCTCGGGTCCCAACTCCCTCGGGATCGTCCGGGCGCTGGCCCCCGCCGGCGTCCCGGTGATCGCCACCGATCATGACCCCGGGGCGCTGGGGCTCGCGTCCCGGTACGCCCGGCCGCACCTGCTCCCGGACCCGCTCACCGACGGCCCCGCCTTCGTCGATGCGCTGATCGCCCTGGGGCGGACGCTGCCCACCCGGGGCGTCCTGTTCCCGACCCACGACGAGGCGCTCGCCGCGATCGCGCCCCGCGAGGCGGAGGTGGAGCGCTGGTTCCACCGCCCCTGGAGCCCGTGGGAGCGGATGCGCGTCACGATCGACAAGGGCGGCCAGCACGAGGCCGCGCGCCGCGCCGGGTTCCCCCTGCCGGGCACCGTGACCCCCGACGCCGGTGACGACCCGGTGCGCGCCGTCGCCGACGGCGGGCTGCGGTACCCGGTGATCCTGAAGCCGCGCTACGCCCCGGAGTTCCGGCGACGCTTCCGCGTGCAGGTGCTGCAGGCCGACGACGCGACGGCCCTGGGCCGTGCCTGGGCCGACGCCGCGCCGTACCGGCCGCAGATCCAGGAGGTCATCCCGGGCGGGGACGACGCGCTGTGGACGCTCGGCTCGTACCGCGACGCCGACGGGCGCCCGCTCGCCTCCTTCACCGGCCGCAAGCTGCGCCAGTGGCCGCCCCACTTCGGCACCGCGCGGGCCGCCGAGGCGGAGTGGGACCCCGACCTCGCCCGGCGCGGCCACGCCCTGCTCGACGCGCTCGGCTTCCACGGGATCTCGCAGGTGGAGGTCAAGCGCGACCCGCGCGACGGGCGCGACCACCTGATCGAGGTCAACCCGCGCTCCTGGCTGTGGGTCTCCCTCGCCACCCAGGTGGGCGTCAACCTGCCGCTCGCCTGCTATCTCGACGCGATCGGCCGGCCCCGGACCTGGCCCGCGGGCCACCGCGGCGGGGTCCGGTGGGTGCTGGGCCCGAAGCACGTCGGCGCGAGCCTGGGGGAGATCCGCGCGGGCGGGTGGAGCGCCGGCGCCTTCGCCCGGTCCCTGCGGCCGCCGCTGGTGGACGGGGTCCTCGACGTGCGCGACCCCCGTCCCGCGCTCGGCCTGTACGGGCGCCTGGTGCGCCGCGCCGTCGCCGCGCAGGTGCCGGGGGGCCGACGGTCGTGAGCCCGCCCCTGCGCATACGCGTGCGCGACTGCGCGCCGGGGTGGGAGCCCCGGGCGCGCTGGGTGCTGGAGACCCTCGCCGAGGGCCTCGGCCGGGAGACGTGCGTCACCGACGGTCCCGCCGACCTCGTCTACGCCGCCGCGCCGCCCCGGGACGGGGGCGTGTGGATCCCCGCCGACCCGGATGCGCAGCGCTTCTTCGCCGGCCGGGAGGCGCTGCCGGGGGCGTCGGTGCACCGCGCGGAGGGCCTGACCCTGCTGTTCCCGCCGCGCGCCGACGGCCCCGTGCCCGGCGACCTCGTGGCGAGCGCCTTCGCCCTGCTCGCCCGGTGGGACGAGTGGTGCACCCCGGCGCGCGACCGCTTCGGCCGGCTGCGGCGCGAGGACTCCCTGTTCGGGCGCATGGCCGGCCTCGACCTGCTCGCGCCGCCCGTGGAGGGCTACCTCGCGCGGCTCAGGGAGCTGCTCGGCGTGGCGGCGCCCGGCGGCTGGGACGTCTTCCTCACCCACGACATCGACCGCCTGCGGCGGCGGACCGCACGCGGGGTCGCCGGCGTGGTGCGTCGCCACGGTCCGGCCGGCCTGCGGGCGCTCGCCGGGCGCGACCCCTGGGACAACATCCCCGAGCTGCTGTGGACGACGTCCCGCCGCGGACTGACGTCGACCGTCTACCTGATCGGCCGCAACATGCACCCGCTGGACGGCACGCCGCGCGCGCTCTACGCGCGCCGTCGCGCCCCGATGGCGGCGGCGGTGCGCGCCGCGGGCGGCGAGGTGGGCCTGCACGCGTCCTTCACGGCCTCCGAGAGCGGGCGGGCGCTCGCGGCCGAGATGCGCGGCTTCCGGGCGGAGGTCGGCGGCCCGGTGACCGGCGTCCGGTACCACTACCTGCGCTTCCGGTACCACGAGACCGTGCGGTGGCTGGAGGACGCCGGCGTCGCCTACGACTCCAGCCTCGGCTTCTGGGACGCGCCGGGCTTCGCCTGCGGCATCGCGCGCCCGTTCCGCCCCTGGGTGATGGGCGAGGAGCGTCCCGCCCGGCTGCGGCTGGTGCCGCTGGCAGTGATGGACACCACCCTTCACTCGGCGCTCGGGCTCGACGCCGCGCGGGCGGGCGAGGAGGCCCTGCGGGTCCTCGACGTCGTCCGGGACGCCGGGGGGGCCGCCTGCCTGCTGTGGCACAACACCTACCTGGCCGACGACCGCGCCCCCGGATACGGGCGGCTGTGGGAGGACCTGCTGGACGCCCTCGCCGCGCGCGGTGCCCGCCTCGGGGCGGTCGCGCCGCCCCCGCCCGCCCCGGGCGCGGACCTCGCCGGCGCCCGGGTGCTCCACATCACCAGCGTGCACCGGCCGCGGGACGTGCGCATCTTCCACAAGGAGGCCCGGGCGGCCGCCCGTGCGGGGGCCGCGGCGGGCGTGCTGGGCCTGTCGTCGCCCGTCCGGCGCGGCCGCCGGCTGCTGGCCGGGGCGCGCCTGGCCGCCGCCGCCCACCGCCGGGGCGCCGACCTCGTGCACGTGCACGACCCCGAGCTGCTTCCCTGGGCGCTGCTGCTGGCCCGCACCTCCCGGCGGCCGGTGGTCTACGACGTGCACGAGTACCTCGGCGCCACCGTGCGCACCAAGCGCTGGCTGCCCGGGCCGCTGCGACGACCGCTGGCCGTGGCCGCCGGGGCGGCGGAGCGCGCCGCGGCGCGCCGGCTGGACGGCGTGGTGGGGGTCAACGAGGACCTGGCCGCCCGCGCCGCCCTCGCCGGTGCCCGCAGCGTCGCGGTCACCAACGCGCCCTGGGCGGCCGGCCACCCCGCGCCGGCCCCTCCGGCGGCGCCGGTGGTCCTCTACGTGGGCGGCCTGGGGCCGCTGCGCGGGCTGGAGGTGATGCGCGCCGCATTCCCCTTGATCACCACGCCCGGGGCGCGGCTCGTGCTCGCGGGGCCCGGCGAGGCCGGGGCGCTGCCGCCGGGGGCGACCCACCTCGGCGTCGTCGACCACGCCGAGGTCGCCGGGCTGCTCGCCGAGGCGGCGGTCGCCTGGATCCCCCTGCAGGTGCACCCCAACTACGCGCGCGCGGTGCCCACCAAGCTGATCGAGGCGATGGCGGCCGGCCGGCCCGTGGTGGCGTCCGACTTCGGGCGCATGGCGCACATCGTCCGGACGACCGGCTGCGGGCTGCTGGTCCCGGCGGACGACGCCGACGCGCACGCGCGGGCACTGGACCGCCTCCTGGGCGATCCGGACGAGGCGGCGGCACGCGGGGCGGCGGGGCGGCGGGCGTTCCGGGACGGGCTCGCCTTCGAGCGGCAGGCCGACCGCCTGACGTCCTTCTACGCGGAGGTGCTGGGGATGCGCACGCGCGACGCCGGTGCGCCGGGCGGGGTGGTGAGCGGGTGAGGGTGCTCTACGTCTCCCAGTACTTCGTGAGCGCCGACCAGCCCGGGGGCGTGCGGCACTGGCAGCACACGCGCGCCCTGGAGCGCGCCGGCCACGACGTCAGCGTCGTCACCTCGTACGTGCAGCACAAGGAGCGGACGATCCCCGAGCGGTACCGGGGACGGAGGGTTGTGCGCGAGCAGGAGGACGGCCTCGACGTCTGGCGCACCTACTCGACGCCGGGGTACGGACGGGACCTGCGGTCCCGGCTGGCCAGCTACGGCAGCTTCGCCACCTGGGCGAGTGCGGCGATGATGCGCGCGCCGCGGCCGGACGTGGTGGTCGCGTCCTCGCCGTCGCTGCCCGCGGCCGCGGCGGCGGCCCTCGTCGCACGTGCCCGCGGCGCGCGGTTCGTGATGGAGGTCCGCGACCTGTGGCCGGACTCGGCGGTCGCCATGGGGCTCGTGAGCGACCCGCGGGTGATCACCGCCGCACGCGCGATGGAGCGCCTGTGCTATCGCACCGCGGACCGCGTGATCGCGCTGACGGAGGGCATCCGCGACGGCGTCGTCGCGCAGGGCGTGCCCGCGGCGAAGGTGGTGCTCATCACCAACGGCGTGGACCTCGAGTGGGCCGGCGCGAGCGCGCCGGAGCCGGTGGCGGCGCCGGTGCCCGAGGGCGCGTTCGTGGCCATGTACGTCGGCGCGCACGGCACGTACAGCAGCCTGGAGACGGTGCTGGAGGCGGCGGCGCTGCTGCGCGACCGCCCCGACGTCGCCGTCGTGCTGGTCGGCGGCGGCGACCGCAAGCCCGCGCTGCAGGCGCAGGCGGCCGCCCGGGGGCTGCAGAACGTCCGCTTCGTCGACCCGGTGCCCAAGCGCGAGGTCCCGCGGTGGCTCGCGCGGGCCGACGTGTGCCTGCTGCCCTACCAGGACCGCGCCCTGTTCGCGGGGGCGCTGCCCAACAAGACGTTCGACTACCTCGCGGCCGCCCGGCCGGTGCTCGTGGCCGCGCCGGTCGGCGAGCTCACCCGGCTGGTCGCGTCGGCGGGCTGCGGCGTCTGCGTGCCCCCCGAGGACCCGCGCGCGATGGCCGACGCCCTGCGCCGGCTGGCCGACGACGCCGCCGGGCGGCGGGAGATGGGCGCGCGGGGGCGCACGGTCGCCCTCGAGCGCTACGACCGGCGGGCCCTGGCGAAGCGGTTCGTCGCACTGGTGGAGTCGGTCGGTGGCTGAGGAGCGGGCCGAGGCCGGCTTCCCGCCGGAGGGGCCGGTGGGCGGCCGTGCCAAGCGGGCCCTCGACCTGGCGGTCGCCGTGCCCCTGCTCGTGGTCGCCGCGCCCGCCATGGCGGCGATCGCCGTCTGGGTGCGGCGGGACTCCCCGGGGCCGGCCCTGTTCCGGCAGACGCGTGTCGGCTACGCCGGCCGGCCCTTCACCCTGCTGAAGTTCCGCTCGATGGTGGTCGGCGCGCAGGGCATGGGGGCCGGGCTGCGGATCACCTCCGACGACGACCGCATCACGCGCAGCGGGCGCCTCCTGCGGGCGCTCTCGCTGGACGAGCTGCCGCAGCTGGTCAACATCGTGCGCGGCGACATGAGCCTGGTGGGACCGCGGCCGACCGTCGCCGCGCAGGTCGCGCGGTACACGCCGCGCCAGCGCCGCCGCCTGCGCGCCCGCCCGGGCGTGACCGGGCTGGCCCAGGTGCGCGGCCGCAACGCGATCCCCTGGTCGGTGCGGATCGAACACGACATCGAGTACGTGGAGGGCTGGAGCATGCGGAGGGACCTGGCGATCCTGGCGCGCACCGCCGCGGTGGTCCTCGCCCGCCGCGGGACCTACGACGACCGGGCGCCGGTGTTCGACCTGCCCGCCCGGGCCGAGGACGAGGAGACGCCGCGTGGCTGAGGTGAACGTCCTGCTGACCTGCGCGGGGCAGCGCGTGGACATCGTCCGCGCCTTCCGGCGCGAGCTGCGGGAGGGCCCGCACCCCGGGCGCGTGCTCGTGAGCGACCTCGAGCCCCTGTCGCCGGCGCTGTTCGCCGCCGACGCCGTGGTGGAGCTGCCGCGCGTGGACGACCCGGGATACGGCGCCGCGGTCGCCGAGGTCTGCCGGCGCGAGGCGGTGCGGATCGTGCTGCCGCTCACCGACCTCGACCCGGTGGTGCTCGCCGAGGCGGCGCCCCTCGTCGCGGACGCCGGGGCCCGCGTGCTGCTGCCGGCGCCCGAGGTGGCCCTCGGGTGCCAGGACAAGTGGGAGTGCCACCGCATGCTCGAGGCGGCCGGGCTGCCCTCGCCGCCCACGTGGCTCCCCGACCGGGTCGACCACGCCACGCTGCCGTACCCGGTGCTGGTGAAGCCGCGGATCGGTTTCGCCGGCCGCCACATCCACCGCTGCGCCGACCCGCGGGAGCTCGCCTTCTTCCTGCGCTACTCGCCGGTGCCGTCGGTCGTCCAGCGGGCCCTGGTGGAGGGCGTCGAGTACTCCATCGACTGCCTGGGCGACCCGGAGGGGCGCGCCCTGGGCGCCGTGCCTCGGGCCATGTTGCAGAGCAAGGGCGGCGAGCAGATCAAGGGCGAGACGCTCGACGACCCGCAGCTCACGGACCTCGCGGTGCGGGTGGTGGAGGGGCTGGGGCTCGTGGGCCCGTGCACCGTGCAGTGCTTCCGCGCCGGCGACGAGATCCTCGGCGTCACCGACATCAACACCCGCTTCGGCGGTGCCTTCCCGCTGCCGCAGGCCGCGGGCGCCGACTACCCGGCGCGGATCGTCGCGATCGGCGCCGGCGAGCGCCCCGCGCCGGCCGTGGGCCGGCACCGCGCGGGCGTGGTCATGACCCGCTTCCTCGACCAGACGCTGCTCGAGCGGGGACCCTCCGGGCTCGCCCCCCTCGGGGGGCGGGGGTAGGATCCGCCGGCCCGTGGACCGAGAGATCACACTGCGCGACTACGGCCGTGTCCTGTGGAGCGGCCGGGTCGTCATCCTCGCCTGCGTGGTGGCCGCCGTCATCGCCGGGCTCGCGCTGTCGTTCGCGCGCACCACCGACTACACCGCCACCGCGCGCGTGTCGCTGGGACAGGCGACGACCACGGCCGGCGTGCCGGTCCAGACGCCCCTCACCAACCCCACGACGGCGCCCCAGGCCCTCTCGACGGACCAGATCGTCGAGCGGGTGGCGGCCGACGTCGGCGTGCGTCCCGGCCGTGTCCGCGACGCGGTCACGCTGTCCGCCCCCCGCGTGACGGGTTCCCAGGGCAACCTGCCCACGCTGCTGACGATCACCGCGCGGGACCGGGACCGGGAGATCGCCATCGCCACCGCCAACGCCTACGCGGAGCAGGTGCTCGCCCGGGTCGGCACCGACTTCCGGGCGACCCGGTCGGTGTACGAGAACCAGTTGCAGGCCTCGCGCGCGGCGGTCGCGCAGCTCACCCGCGACGTGCGCACGCTGCGGTCCCAGCTGGTCTCCGCGGCCGGCACGGACCGGGCGGTCGCGCTCCAGACCGCGCTGCTGTCGGCGCAGGACCAGCTGCGCAGCGCGCGGCAGGACGCCCAGAACCAGGCGATCCAGCTGGCCAAGTCCGAGCAGGTGGAGGCCCCGTACCGGGTGGCGGACGCCGACTCGGCCGCCTCGTCGGGCAGTCCCGGGCAGCGGGTGCGGACGGCGCTCCTGGCCGGCCTGGTCGGCCTGCTGGTCGGCGTGCTCGCGGTGTTCGTCTGGAGGGGGAGCCCCGCGGCCCGCGCGGCCGGGGAGGCCGCGTGACGCGCCCGGCGCCGGGCCGCCGGGCCGCCGCGGCGACCCTGGCGGCCCTGGGGGCGGTCGTCCTCGCCGGCTGCGGCGGCGGCGGCGACGGGGACGCGGCGGCCACCTCGGGGGGTGCCACGGCGCCGGAGGCCCCCGCCGAGACCGTCGTCCGGGTGACGAACGGGGACACCGACGGCCCGGTCGCGGACGCCCGGGTGCAGGGGGTCGCCGAAGACGGGGCCGCCACGGCGGTGCGCACCGATGCGCGGGGGGTCGCCCGGCTGCCCGCCGGTACCGTCCGGGTCCGCGTGCGCCGCGACGGGTGGTCGGTGGGGACCGCGGACGTCCGGCGCGGGGCCGCGACCGTGCGGCTGTACGACCAGGCGGTGCAGAGCCCCCAGTACGGCGGCAACGCGGCGCGCACGCGGTACGTGCCGGCGGTGCGCGTGCCGGCGCCGCGCGGGCGCCCGGCATGGTCCTTCGACGGGCGCACCCTCGTGGAGTTCCCCCCCGCGGTCCGCAACGGGCTGGTCGTGTTCGGCACCAACTCCGGGCGCGTGTTCGCCCTGGACGCGCGCAGCGGCGAGGTGCGCTGGGCGCGGCGGGAGGGCGGCTACATCGCCTCCAGCCCCGCCATCGCCGGCAGCCGCGTCTACGTCACGGCGATGGACGGCACGCTCACCGCCTACACGGTCACGGGCGGGCGCCGCACCTTCCGCTTCTCCACCGGCGGCAGCCCCATCGAGAGCTCCCCGCTGATCGTGGACGACACCGCGTACATCGGCGCCTGGAACGGGCGCGTGTACGCGGTCGACCTCCGCACCGGCCGGGCGCGGTGGACCTTCCAGGCCGCCGACGACGTCAAGGGCAGCGCGGCGCTCGCCGGCGGGCGCATCGTGGTGGCCGACTACGCCGGCAACGTCTACGCGCTGGCGCCGCGCACCGGCGCCGTCGCGTGGCGGTACTCGGGCGGCCGCCGTTTCTACGGAGGCCCCGGCATCGCCGGCGGGACCGTCGTGATCGGGGACGTGGGCGGCGCGGTGATCGCGCTGGACGCCGCCACGGGACGCGAGCGGTGGCGCCACTCCACCGGGGGCGCGTACGTCTACTCCAGCCCCGCGATCGCGAACGGCACGGTCTTCATCGGCTCCTACAACGGCCGCTTCGAGGCGCTCGACCTCGGCACGGGCAACCTGCGCTGGTCGTTCGACGCGGGCGGGCGCATCTCGGGCTCGGCCACGGTCGTCGGGGACGTGGTCTACACGGCGGTCCTGACCCGTCCCGGGGAGCCGAAGCGCACCTGGGGGCTCGACGTGCGCACGGGCGCGGTCCGCTACCGCGGCGACGACGGGCGCTACTCCCCGGCGGTCGCCGCCGGGCGGACGCTCTACCTGGTCGGGACGCGGCACGTGTATGCCCATCCGGCGCCCCGGTAGGAGGGCCGGCGCCGCACTCGCCGTCGCCGCCCTCGGGCTCGGCGGCGCGGCGGTCGCCGGATACGGGCTGGTCTCCGGGTGGTTCGACCCCGGCAGCCGGGAGGGGGACGCCGACGGCTTCATCGCCGAGCGCGCACCTCGCCCGGCGCCGGCGGCCGGCTCCTGGCCGGAGTACGGGCGGGACCACGAGCGCACGCGGGCGAACACGGGGCTCCGGCTGGCGCCCCCCTTCCGCACCCGCTGGCGGCACGACGCCGGCTCGCTGGTCGAGTTCCCGCCCGTGGTGGGCGGGGGACGCGTGGTCTTCGGCACCAACGCGGGACTGGCCATCGCGCTCGACCTCAGGAGCGGCGAGGTGCTCTGGCGGCGGCGGCTCGGCGGCGCGGTCGCGTCCTCCCCCGCCCTCGCCGGCGTCGCCGGAACCGCCCTGCGGCGGGGACTCCCGCCCGTGGTCCTGTTCACCACCATGCGCGGGGACGTGATCGCGCTGGCGCCCGACACCGGCGGCGTGCGCTGGAGGCTCGCCCTGGGCTCGCCGATCGAGTCCTCCCCCCTCGTGCTCGACGATTCTGCCTACGTCGGCACCCGCGACGGACGGGTGGTGCGGGTCTCTCTCGCCACCCGCCGGCCCGTGTGGACCGCGCGTGCGACCGGGGAGGTCAAGGCGAGCCTCGCGCGCGCGGGCGACACGGTGGTGGTCGGCGACTACGGCGGGCGGGTGACCGCGTACGCCCGGCGGGACGGCCGGGTGCGGTGGCGCACCACGAGCCCGGGCCCGCGCGTGGGGGGCGCCGGGCGGTTCTACGCGGGCCCCGCCGTCGCCTACGGCCGCGTGTACATCGGGAACGTCAACGGCCGCGTGCTCGCCCTGTCGGCCGCGACGGGGGCGGTGGAGTGGGTGCGGGTGCTGGACGACTACGTCTACTCGAGCGCCGCCGTCGCGGACCGCACCGCCTACGTCGGCAGCTACGACCGGCACCTCTACGCGCTGGACGCGGTGACCGGACGGGTGCGCTGGCGCACGGACCTCGGCGAGCGCATCTCGGGCAGCCCGACCGTGCTCGGCGGGCTGGTGTGGATCTCGACCATCGCCCGCCGGCCCCGCGACGGGATCACGGTCGCGCTCGACGCACGCACCGGGCGGCGGGTCTACACGCTGCGCGACGGCCGCTACTCCCCGGCCGTCGGCGTGCGCGGGCACCTGGTGCTCACGGGCGTGCGCACCGTGTACGGCCTGGAACCCGCGCGGTGACCGTCTCACGCCTCGCCCGGGCCGCGACCGTCGTCGCGCTGTTCGGGCTGGTGTCGCGCTTCCTCGGGCTGGGGCGCGAGATCGTGCTGGCCGGCGCCTACGGCGCCACGGGCGCCGTGGACGCGTTCGTCAACGCCCTGCTGCTGGTGAACGTGGTCGCCGCGGTGGTGCTCTACGCCCTGGTCACCGTCGTGATCCCCGTGTTCCAGCAGGAGCGCGCCCGCGCCGGCGAGCGGTCCGCGTGGACCCTGGTGGGCGCGCTCGCCGCCTGGGTGGGCCTCGGGCTGATCGGCCTCACGGCGCTGGTAAGCCTGTTCCCGGAGGTGCCCGCGGCCCTCTACGGCCTCGACCCCGAGCGCGCGCGGGTGACCGCCGACCTGGTGCGCATCATGGCGCCGGCCCTGCTGCTGCAGGGCGCATCGGCCCTGTTCACGGCGCTGCTGCAGATCCACGGGCGGTTCGGGGTGCCCGCGGCCGTCGGGGTCGCCTTCAACGCGGGGATCATCGGCGGGGTCATCGTGGGGCGCGGTCCGCTCGGCATCGAGGCCGCCGCATGGGGCGTCACGCTCGGGGCGGTGCTGCAGGTGGTGCTCCAGCTGCCGCAGTTCGTGCGGCTGCTGCGCGGCCAGGGGGTGCCGTGGGGGCTTCGCCACCCGCGGCTCGGCGCCACGTGGCTCGTCGCCCTGCCGGTGGTGGGCGCCTCAGTGCTGCAGCAGGTCAACAACTTCACCGACAAGTTCTTCGCCTCGACCCTGGAGGAGGGGCGGGTGGCGGCCCTCTCCTACGCCAACAGCCTGGGGGCGGCGCCGCGGGCGGCGCTCCTGGTGCCGTTCCTGACGCCGCTGTTCCCGCTGGTCGCCCGGCTGATCGCGGAGGGCCGCGGGTCGGAGGCCGCCCGGGGGGTGCACCGGGTCGCGGGGCTGCTCGGCCTGGCCGGGGTGCCGGCGGCGCTGCTGGTCGCGGTCTACTCCCGCGAGACCGCGCAGCTGATGCTGGGGCGCGGCCAGTGCGACGTCGAGTGCGTGCGCGAGGTGTCGGCACCGCTCACCTGGTACGCCGTGGCGGTCCTCGGCAACTTCCTGAGCGTCTTCTTCAACCGCGCCCTGGCGGCGGGCAACCGCCAGCGGGAGGTGCTCTGGGCGACGGCCGCCGCGGTCGCGGTCACGATCGTCTTCGACATCATCCTGCTCGGGCCGATGGAGCAGGCCGGGCTGGCCCTCGCCTCCGCGATCGGGGTGTACGTGAACCTGGCGATCTACACGGCCTACCTGCGCCGGCACCTGGAGGGGTTCTCGGTGCGGGCGCTGGTGCGTCAGCAGGCCCGCCTGCTCGTGTGCGGCGGCGCCGCGGTGGCCGTGGCCCTGGCGCTGAACGGGCTCGTGCCCACCGGCGAGCGGGTGGGATGGGACCTGCTCGGGCCACTGGCGCTGAAGGTGGGGATCGCGCTGGCGGTGTTCGCCGCCGCCGCGCGCGTGCTGGCGCCCGCGGAGCTGCGCGAGGCCGCCACCTCGGTGCGCGCGCTCCGCCGCCGCCCGCGCCCGGCGACGTGACCGCGCCCCGGCCGGCGACCACCCCCGCGATCGCGCGCCCGGGTGGGCCCCCCACGGGGCCGGGTCCCCCGCCGTCCGCGGCCGGGGGCGGCGGGCGTGTGCGTCGCGCACCCTTCCTCCTCGCCCTCGCCGGTGTGGTGGCCGCCGGGCTGGCCCTGCGCCTGTGGGCCTTCGCCGGCGTCACCGCGGCGCACCTGGGCGACGACACCCGGTACGTCGCGGTGGCCCGGAACCTCGCCAACGGCCACCCGCCCGAGGGCGAGGCGGAGTGGTTCGGCGGGCGGGTGGCGTTCCTCTGGCCCGTGGCAGGCCTCTTCCGGGTGCTGTGGGCCGACGACCGCACCGCCGTGGCGTGGCCCCTGGCGGCGTCCCTGCTGGCGATCGTCGCCGCGGGGCTGCTGGGTCGCGAGATCGGGGGCGCCGCCGTCGGGCTCACCGCGGCGGCGCTGGTCGCCGTCGCGCCGCTCGAGGTGCTGATGGCCACGCGGCTGCGTCCGGACGCCGTGATGCCGGCGCTGGTCGCGCTGGCGGTGTGGGCCGCGCTGCGCAGCGGCCGCAGCCCGGGGCGGGCGACGGCGTGGGCGGCCGCGGCCGGGGCGCTGATCGTGCTGGCGTGGTCGGCGCGGGAGATGGCCCTGCTGGCCGTGCCCGTGCTGGTGGCCGCGGCCTGGCGCCCGTCGCCGCGTTCGCTGGTCGCCGGGGTGGCCGGAGGGATCGCCCTCGCCGCGGGGCTCGTCGCCGCCGCCGCCGCCGTGGGCGCCGACCCGCTCCTGCCGCTCACCGGCACCGCCGGCGCATCGGCGGTGCGGAACCCCCTCGCGGCCTGGCGCTGGGACGACGGGCAGCTGGGCTGGCTGGCGCGCGGCGCGCTCGATCCCGGGCACCCGGCCTTCGGGCTGGCCCCCGTGGTCCTGGTCGCGCTCGCCCTGCTCGCCCGGCGGCGCGACCGGCGGGCCCTGCTCCCGGCGGCGTGGGCGCTGGGCGGGCTGGCCTACCTGGAGGTGCCCGCGCTCGCCAACCTGTCGCCGTCCCCGCGGTTCCTGCTCGCGCTGTCGGTGCCCGCGGCGCTGCTGGTGGCCCTGGCGGCGGCCGGCCGGACCCGGCCGGCCGCGCGCGCCGTCATGGCCCCCGCCGCCGTGGCCCTCGCCGCCGTGGCCGCCGTGACCGCGCTCGCCCCGGTGCCGGCGCGGGAGCACCGCGCCGAGGACGTGGTGCTGCTCGACCGCGTCGTCGCCCGCCTGCGCGCGCTGCCGCCGGGGCCCGTGCTGGCGGAGGACCACACCTGGTGGCTCAAGGCGCGCCTGTTCCTGGCCCGGGACCGCCTGCCGGTGCCGCGGGCGGACGACCCCGCCTTCCTCGACGCCGCGGCGCGGGCGCGGCGCGGGCGCCTGGAGCCGCTGCCGCGGGTCGGCGCGTACCGCGGCGGTTACGTGCTGCTGGGGCCGGTCACCCCCCGGGCGGGGTGGCCGCGCAACTGGGGCGAGATGCGCCGGCGCATCCGCGCCGAGGTGCCGTGGGACGCCCTCGTCCCGGTGGCGCAGGAGGGGGAGGTGCGCATCCTCCGCTGGCCACCGGGCGCCGGCGCGCGCCCCCCACGAGCCGCGGAGCCCGGCACCGGGTAGCCTTGCCCCATGCCGACCTCGATCGTCACCGGCGGTGCGGGCTTCCTCGGGTCCCACCTGTGCGACCGCCTCCTGTCCGAGGGCCACCGCGTCATCTGCGTGGACAACCTGGACACCGGGTCGCTCGAGAACATCGAGCACACCCGCGACCCGCGCTTCGTGTTCCTGCAGCACGACCTGATCCAGCACCTGGAGATCGGGGAGCCGGTCGACTACGTGTTCCACCTCGCCTCCCCGGCGAGCCCCATCGACTACCTGCGGCTGCCGCTGCACACCCTGAAGGTGGGCTCGTACGGCACCCACAACGCGCTCGGGCTGGCCAAGCGCCACCGGGCCCGCTTCCTGCTCGCCTCCACCTCGGAGGTCTACGGGGACCCGCAGGAGCACCCCCAGTCGGAGGGCTACTGGGGGCACGTGAACCCGATCGGCCCGCGCGGGGTGTACGACGAGGCCAAGCGGTACGCCGAGGCGATGACGATGGCGTACCACCGCCAGCAGGGCGTGGACACGCACATCGTGCGCATCTTCAACACGTACGGACCGCGCATGCGGCCGCACGACGGACGCGCGATCCCCACGTTCCTGCGCCAGGCGCTCGCGGACAAGCCGCTCACGGTGTTCGGGGACGGCTCCCAGACGCGGTCGTTCTGCTACGTGTCGGACCTCATCGAGGGCTTCATGCGGCTCATCGACTCCGACTACCACCTGCCGGTCAACATCGGGAACCCGGGCGAGTACACGATCCTCCAGCTGGCCGAGGCCGTGATCGCCGCGACCGGCTCGTCGTCGTCGATCGTCTACGAGGCGCTGCCGCAGGACGACCCGCACGTCCGCCGCCCGGACATCACCCTGGCCCAGGAGCTGCTGGGCTGGGAGCCCACCGTGTCGCTGGAGGAGGGGCTGCGGCGCACCATCGCCTCCCTCGGGGAGGTGCGTGCCGCACGGGCATGACCCCGCGCCCGCGGTGCGGGCGCGGGGGCTGGTCAAGCGGTTCGGTGACCGTGTCGCGGTCGACGGCGTCGACGTCGACGTACCGGCCGGCGCCTGCGTC
Organism: Miltoncostaeaceae bacterium; assembly: GCA_035553775.1. Classification (GTDB taxonomy): domain Bacteria; phylum Actinomycetota; class Thermoleophilia; order Miltoncostaeales; family Miltoncostaeaceae; genus DATMJR01. Next base: position 17,139 of record DATMJR010000071.1, read on the forward strand.
GGCTTCCTGGGCCCGAACGGCGCTGGGAAGACGACCACCATGCGGATGCTCTGCTGCCTCACGCCGCGCGACGGCGGGGAGCTCGCCGTGCTGGGGCGCGACCCCGAGCGCGAGCCCCGCGCGCTCAAGAGCCGCATCGGCGTCGTCGGCCAGGAGGTCGCGCTCGACCTGGAGCTCAGCGTCCGCCAGAACCTGCTCGTCTACGCGCGGTACTTCGCGATCCCCCGCCCCGTCGCGGAGCGCCGTGCCGAGGAGCTGCTCGAGCTCGTCGCGCTCGCCGACCGCGCCGGGGACGCGGTGGAGGGCCTGTCCGGGGGGATGAAGCGGCGGCTCCAGATCGCCCGGGCCCTCGTCAACGCCCCCGACCTGGTGCTGCTCGACGAGCCCACCACCGGCCTCGACCCCCAGGCGCGGCACGTCGTGTGGGAGCGCCTGCGCGCGCTGCGGGGACGGGGGGTGACCCTGGTGCTGACGACCCACTACATGGACGAGGCCGAGCAGCTCTGCGACCGGCTGGTGATCATGGACCGGGGCCGCGTGGTGCGGGAGGGGGCGCCGGCCGACCTCATCCGGGCCGAGGTGGGCCGCGAGGTGCTCGAGCTGCGCGTCTCGCCCGACGAGCTGGCGGCGCTGCGGCGGGAGGCCGGGGACGGCGTCCAGGCCGAGGGGGACCTGGTGCAGCTGTACACGGACGACGCCGAGGCCCTGCACGCGCGGTTGCGGACCCGGGGCGTCGCGGGGCGGCTCCAGGCGGCCCGGCGGGCGACGCTGGAGGACGTCTTCCTGCGGCTCACGGGCCGCCGGCTGCGCGAGGACTAGGCGGGGGCCCCGCTGAGCGGTTCGTCGTCGTCCTCGGCCGAGTCCGCCGTCCACGTCTCACGCTCCCACAGGGGAGGCCCGCCGAAGACGCCCGACAGCCAGATGCCGAGCGCGTAGAGGAGTACCTGGGGGATCATCAGCAGGAACATGCTGAAGGGGTCGCCGCCCGGCAGGATCGCCGCGAGCGCCGCGATCACCACGATCGCCAGCCGCCAGTTGCGCCGGTAGAGGTCCGCGCTGGCGACGCCGAGGCGCGCGAAGGCCACCATCGCGACGGGCACCTCGAACAGCAGGCCCGACGCCAGCAGCATCGCGGTCACGAAGCCGAAGTATTCGCCCGCGCGCACCTGGCTGACGAACAGGTCGTCGCCGAAGTTGAGCAGGAAGCGCAGGGCGACCGGCAGCACCACGAAGTACCCGAAGGCGACCCCGGCGGCGAACAGCGCCGATACGGCGGCGACCACGGTCAGCATCACCCGCCGGCTCTGGGCGCCGATCGCCGGGATCACGAAGGCGTACACGTGGTAGAGCCAGATGGGCAGGGCCGCGAGGATCGCGGACCACAGCGAGACCTTCAGGACCGTGAAGAAGGGCTCGGTCGGCGAGAGCGTGATCAGCGCGCTCTCCTCCCCGTTCTCCGTCGGGAGCGGCGCCTTCAGGAAGCCGATGATCTCGTTGCGCAGCAGGTAGGCCGCCACGAAGGCGAGCACCAGGGCGACCGCGGAGGCGATCAGGCGGCGACGCAGCTCGTCGAGGTGCTCGACGACGGTCAGCCGCTCGTCGGCGGTGACCGTGCGCAGGCCGAGGGGGGCGCGGAAGCGGGCCATCAGGGTGTGTCTACGGGGACCGGGGCCCGCGGGATCACGCGCGCATCGCGGGCGGCTGGTCGTCGCCCGGGCGGATCAGGTCGTCGTCGTCCGTGCCGGCGGGTGCCGCGGGGCCCCCGGCGGGCCCGACACCCGGCCCGGAGGTCTCGGTCGGTGGCTCCTCCGGATCCACGCCGGGCTCCTCGGGGGGCGCGATCACGGCCCGGCGGGAGCCCGGGGGTGTGGGCTCGGGCTCGCTCATGGTGACGCCGTCCTTGAACTCGCGGACGCCCCGCCCGACGCTGCGCGCGAGCTCGGGCAGCCGCCGCGGCCCGAAGACCAGGAGGGCGATGGCGAGCACGATCAGGATCTGGACGGGCGACAGGTCGAACACGCCGGGCCCTCCTCGACGCGGGCGGACCGTCCCAGGGTAGCCCAGGCACGCCCGCGCGGGGCGTCCTGCGGCCGCCCGGCGGGCCGCCGGCCGCGCGCCCCCGCTACCGTTGCCCCCGATGGCGGCCGACCCGAACGTGGACCACGTCGTGCGGCAGATGCGCGACGCGATCATCGACACCGACCTGCGGCTGCTGGCCACGGTCAATCAGCGGCTGACGCTGGTCGCGCGCCTGCGGGCCTACAAGCGCGCCCAGGGGCTCCCGTTCGTCGACACGGCGCGTGAGGAGTGGATGCACCGCTACCTCCAGGGGGCCAACCGGGGCCCGATGAGCGCGGAGGGGCTCGGGGACCTGTACGCGCACATCCTCGAGCTCACCAAGCGGGAGACCCGCGACGCCGAGGACGGGGCCTGAGGGCTACTGGCCGGCGAAGTCGTCCGGGTTCACCTGGTCGAGGAACTCCTTGAACTTCTCGACCACCTCGTCGCTCTCCTCGACCTCGTGCTCGAACTCGATGCCGCTCTCGTCGATCACCTTGTCGGCGGCGAAGATGGGCGCATTGGCACGCACGGCGAGCGCCAGCGCATCGCTGGGCCGCGAGTCGATCTCGATCTCGGTCTGCTGCCGCCGCAGGGTGATGAGGGCGTAGAAGGTGTTCTCGCGCAGCTCAGTGACCGTGATGCGCGCGATCTCGGCGTTGAGCTCGGCGACGACGTCGTTGAGCAGATCGTGCGTCATGGGCCGCGGGGTCTCGTTGCCCTGGAGCTTCATGAGGATGGCGGCGGCCTCCGCGTGGCCGATCCAGATGGGCAGGAAGGTGTTGCCGTTCACGGTCTTGAGCAGCACGATCGGCTGCTTGCCGACCATGTCGAAGCTCACGCCGTAGATGCTCATCTCCTGCACGGCCGCCTCCGGGGGACGTCGTGGACCTGCTCCCGCGCCGGACGGGTGCGGGACGCCGAGGGCGGCGTCTGACGATCTTAGATCCGCCCCCGTGCGTCCGACAGGTACCCGTCGCCCCGGCCCCGCGACCGCCCCGCCGGGAGGCGTTTGGTACCATCCGCGGGCGAGGTCGAGGGCGATTAGCTCAGTCGGTTAGAGCGCATCTCTGATAAGGATGAGGTCCCTGGTTCGAATCCAGGATCGCCCACTCGCCGTGTACCTCGACCGGGGTCGACCGTGAGCGCTTCCAGCCGGCCGTCCGCTTCGCCGTCGCGCGCACGCGGTGATGACGCGCGCCGGACGGGCGTCCTCATCGTCGACGACCACGCGATCGTCCGCGAGGGGCTGCGCCGGGTGCTGGGCCAGCGCGAGGACCTGATCGTGCTCGGCGAGGCCTCCTCGGGTGAGGAGGCGCTGGAGATGGTGGGGCGGCGGCGCCCCGACCTGGTGCTGATGGACGCGCGCATGCCGGGCATGGGCGGCGTCGCCGCCACGCAGCGCCTCACGGCGGGGCACCCCGAGGTGCGCGTCATCGTGTTCACGGCCCACTCGGAGCAGGAACTCCTGTGGGAGGCGCTCGACGGCGGCGCGCAGGGCTTCGTCCTCAAAGACTCGGAGAGCGCCACCCTGCTGGAGGCCATCGCCCAGGTCGGCGCCGGCGACCCCTTCGTCGACCCGCGGCTCGCGCCCGACTTCCTGCGGCAGTTCGCGCGTCCGCGGCCCACCAGCCCCCTGAGCGCCCGGGAGCGGGAGATCCTCCAGATGCTCGCCGACGGGCACTCCAACCGCGAGGTGTCCGAACGCCTGGTGGTGAGCGTCGAGACCGTGAAGACGCACGTCAAGCACATCCTCGCCAAACTCGAGGCCGAGCACCGCACCCAGGCGGTCGCCATCGGCATCCGGCAGTCGCTGATCCAGTGAGCCCGTCCGGCGCCGGCCGGGAGACGGCGCCGGGCACGACCGCCGCACAGCTCGCCGAGGTCCTCCGCGCGGCCTCGGACGTGCGGCTGGGCGACGGGCCCGGGCTCCAGCGCTGCCTCGCGCGCACGGTGGGAGCGGCGGGGGCGGCCGGCGGGACCCTGCTGGTGCGGGACATGGCATCGGGTGCGCTGGTGGTGCGCGCGGAGGTCAGCGGGGACGGGCCGCCGGTGCGGATCGCCCTCGACACCGGAGAGGAGGACCTCGGCGTCCTGGAACTCCGGGGGCTGCCGCCGGGCACCGCGGCGATCGCGGACGCCGCGGCCGCCGCGATCGCGCTCGTGGTGCGCAGCGGGCGGCTGTTCGCGGGCCTGCAGGAACGTGCGGTGGAGCTCGACCGGCAGGTGCGGCAGCTCGTCGCACTGCAGGAGGTGGCCCGTGCCGTGGCCCGGGCCCAGTCGACCGAGGCGCTCGCGGCGGCGATCGCGCACGAGGGGCGCCGCCTCGTGCGGGCCGAGGCGGCGGCGGTGATCGTGCGCGACGCGGGGGGCGCCCGGGTGGCCGCCCAGGAGGGGCGGCAGCGGCACACGGCCTGGACCGCGGGGCTGGCCGCACTTGCGAGCGGGCGGCGCCAGGTGCTGCCCGGGCCCCAGGCGGCGGTCCCCATCGCCGGGCGGGACGGCGTCGCGGCGGCCCTGGTGGTGGCCCGGCGGGGCGAGCCCCTGGCCGAGGACGACCTGGACCGTCTCGCGGGGCTCGCCGAGCAGGCGGGGGTCGCGCTCGACAACGCCCGGCTGGTGGAGGACCTGCGGGCCGAGCAGCGCCGCCGCAAGGGCCTCGCCGCGGCGCTGGTGCAGATCCAGGAGCGCGAGCGGCGGCGTGTGGGCGAGGACCTCCACGACGGCCCGGTCCAGGAACTGGTGGGGCTCGCGCTGATGCTCGACGCCCTGCAGGTGGACCTCGCCCGGCTCACCGGTGACGAGGACGCCGCCCGGGCGCTGGGCAGGGCGGCGGGCGCGGCCCGCTCGGCGGTCGCGGGCATCCGGCGCGCCATCTTCGATCTGCACCCGATGTCCCTCGAGGAGCTGGGCGTGGCGGCGGCCGTGCGCGCGGTGCTCGACCGGAGCGCGCCGGCCGGCACGGATGTCGAGATGGAGGGCCTCGAGACCCTCGACGCGTTGCCCCCCGACGCCCGCACCTCCGCCTTCCGCATCATCCAGGAGGCGGTCACCAACGCCGGGCGGCACGGGGCGCCACGCCGTATGGAGGTGCGCGCATGGCGGTCGGAGGGCCGCGTCACCGTCGAGGTGGTCGACGACGGGGTCGGGTTCGACCCGGACGACGCGGGGGGCATCGCCGGCGGACATCTCGGCCTGGCGGCGATCCGGGCACGGGCCGTCCTGATCGGGGCCGCGCTCGAGCTGGACTCGCGGCCCGGCGAGGGGACGCGCGTGCGCGTGCGCTTCCCCGCCGGGCCCGAGTAGGGATCAGGCGGCCACGAGCGGACGGGCGAGGTCCTCGAGCACCTCGGCGAGCACGTCCTCCGCCCGCTCGTGCGGCACCTGGCAGGTCCCGGCGGCCTCGTGCCCGCCCCCGCCGTGGCCCAGCATCACCGCCCCGATGTCGGCCGGCGAGGAGCGGTCGAGGATCGACCGCCCGGCGGCGAGCACGGTGTTGCGGCGCTCACGGCCCCACATCACGTGCACCGACACCCGCGCCCAGGGGAAGAGGGCGTACACCATGAACCGGTTCCCGGCGTGGATCACCTCCTCGTCGCGCAGGTCCAGGACGACGACGTCGTGGTGGCGACGCGCGACCCGTCGCAGCTGGGCCGTGAAGTCCTCCTGCTGGGCCCGGTACAGGGCGACGCGCTCGGCGACATCGGGGAGCGCGAGGATCGCCTGGGGCGAGGGATGGTCCAGGCAGGCGTCGATCAGCTGCATCATCAGCTGGTAGTTCGAGATCCGGAAGTCCCGGAAGCGCCCCAGCCCCGTGCGGCTGTCCATCACGAAGTTCAGCAGCGTCCACCCTGACGGCGCGAGGATGTCGTCCAGGCCGTAGTCGGCGGAGTCCGCGCGGTCGACGGCCTCCATCAGCTCGTCGGGCACCGCGGGGAAGCGCGCGGCGCCGCCGTAGTGCGCGTGCACCACCCGCGCCGCGGAGGGGGCGCCCGGGCGGATCACGTGGTTCGCCGCGTCCCCGCCCGTCCGCAGGGTCTCGGAATGGTGGTGGTCGAACACCAGATGGGCGGCCGGGGCGTAGGGGAGGTTGGTCAGGATGTCCCGGCCGGTGATCTCCACGGCGCCGTCCTGCACGTCCTTGGGGTGGACGAATGCGATCTCGTCGATCAGGTCGAGATGGCGCAGCAGCACCGCGCAGACCAGGCCGTCGAAGTCGCTGCGGGTGACCAGGCGATGGGACAACGTGTCTCCTCCAGGGGCGGGCCCGCCGTCGGCACGGCGGAGGGTGGCCCCCTGCCATCGGCCCGGGGCGCCGCCCGCCTGATGGGCATCCGCTCGACGCGCCGGCACGGGGGCCACGGCGGCGCTCACGGCGGGGACGGGTCGCCGCCCGTGCCCATGGTGAGGACGGCGGCGAGGACGGCGGCGGCATCGTCCCCGGGACCGGCCACCGCCCCGCGCACGGCGGCCCGCAGCACCCCCGCCGGGGTGGGTGTCCCGGACACGTCGAGGCGCCGCGCGATGGCCCGGGCGTCGCGCTCCTCCGCGACGCCCGGGCACAGGACCAGGAAGCGATCCGGTCCGACCCGCAGCAGGGCGTCCCCCCAGCGGCACCACCGGCCGATCTCCCGGCCCGCCGCCCGCCGGCTCCGTTCGGTCGCGGGCCCCGACGGGGCCGCGAACGGGCGCCCGGTGAGCCGGCGGATGCGCCCGAGCGCCTCCGGCTCCGGCGGCGGCAGGTCCTCGACGGCCACGGCCACGAGCGCCAGCCGGTCCGCCTCGCACATCAGCGCCACCAGCTCCACCAGCGCTCCCCCGCGGAGCCGGGCCGCGAGCGGTGCAGGCGGGGCCGTCTCCGCGGCGATGCGCCAGGCGAGCGCGTGTCCGGCCAGCGCGGCGACGTCGTCCAGGGCGGCGGCGTCCTCGGCGCTCCAGACCCGGGCAAGCACGTCGAGGGCCGCCACGGCGCCCAGGACCGCGCCGCCGACCGCCCTCAGCGGCACTGCGGCGTAGGCCCGGGGCACGGCCGCCGCCGACGGGCCCGGGGATCGCCCGCGGGGCACGAGGTCGCCGGCGACCACGGGCCCGCCGGTGTCCACGACCCGGCGGGGCAGGGAGCGCGGGACCGAGGGCGGCGGCTCGCCGTCCGGCGGGGCGGCGATGCCCAGGGGGACCTCGCGGTCCCGGGCGACCAGGCACAGCGCCCCCCAGTGGGCCCTCATGCGACGCGCCGCCAACCGGGCAAGGTCGTCTATGACGCCCGGTCGTCCGTCCGGCGGCACCGCCGTCCCCACGAGGTGCAGCCGGTGCCGCTCGGACCCGCCGTCCGCGCCCCCGGCGCCGGGCC
>DATMJR010000072.1:0-7109 GCA_035553775.1 Miltoncostaeaceae bacterium
GCCAAGACCGCCGCGGCCGTCATCGGCGTGCTGCTCATCCTGTTCCTCGCCCGCCGCTCCCTGCGGCGCCGCCAGAGCGAGCTGGAGCGCGCGCTGCCCGAGCTGCTGCAGCGCGGTCCGGTGCCCGTGGCGGCGCTCACGGCCGGCGACGACGGCCCGCCGCGACTGGAGGGGCAGACCAAGAGCCCGGTCGAGCGTCAGATGGAGGAGCTCGCGCTGCGCAAGCCCGACGACATGGCGAAGCTCGTCCGCGCCTGGCTGGTGCAGAGGTAGCCGGGGATGGGCGCGGAACGCACGATCAGCGGACGCCAGAAGGCGGCCATCCTCATGGTCGCCCTCGGTGAGGCCGCCAGCGCCCAGGTGTTCAAGCACCTGCGGCCCGAGGAGATCGACGAGCTGACGCTGGAGATCGCCGGCGTCGGCACCGTCGCCCAGGACACGCGGCAGCAGGTGCTGCAGGAGATGTACGAGACGGCGATCGCGCAGAACTACATCGCCGAGGGCGGCCTGGAGTACGCACGGAACATCCTCGTCCAGGCGCTGGGCGCGGACCGCGCCGACGAGGTGCTCGCGCGCCTGGCGCAGTCGATCCAGGTGAGCCCGTTCGAGTTCCTGCGCCGCACCGACGCCGCGCAGATCCTGAACGTCATCGCCAACGAGCACCCGCAGACGGTCGCGCTGATCCTGGCCTACCTGCCGGCGGACACCGCCGGGCAGGTGCTGTCGTCGCTGCCCGCCGAGCTGCAGGCCGAGGTCGCCATGCGGGTGGCCCTCATGGACCGCACCGCCCCCGAGGTGATCCGCGAGATCGAGAACGTGCTGGAGCGCAAGCTGAGCACGGTCATCAACCAGGACTTCACCTCGGCGGGCGGCATCAAGGCGCTCGTGGAGGTGCTGGGCAAGGTCGACCGCGGCACCGAGAAGGTGATCCTGGAGTCGCTGGAGGAGCAGAACCCCGAGCTCGCCGACGAGGTGCGCCGGCTCATGTTCCTGTTCGAGGACATCGTGCTGCTCGACGACCGCTCGGTGCAGCAGGTGCTGCGCGAGGTCGACGGCAAGGAGCTGGCGATCGCCCTCAAGGGCACCGGCGCCAACGTGCAGGAGAAGATCTTCGGGAACATGTCCTCGCGCGCCGCCGAGAACATCAAGGAGGACCTGCAGTACATGGGTCCGGTGCGCGTCTCGCAGGTCGAGGAGGCGCAGCAGAAGATCGTCGGCGTGATCCGGCGCCTCGAGGACTCCGGCCAGATCATCATCGCGCGCGGCGGGGACGATGACCTCATCTCGTAGGGGCGTCCTGCGCGCCGCCGTGCTGGCGCCGGAGGAGATGTTCGTCCCCCTGCGCGCGGCGCCGGGGCCGTTCACCCTCGCCGGTGCCGGCGGGCCCGATGCCCTCGCCGCGAACGCCGAGGCCGAGGCGCGCGCGATCATCGCCGAGGCCGAGCTGCTGCGCGACCGGGCCGTGGAGGAGGGCTACGCCCACGGGCTGGCCGCGGGGCACGAGGACGCCCGGGCGCAGATGGCGGACGGCCTCGCGGCGGTCGAGGCGCTGGTGCGGGCGCTCGCGTCCGAGCTGGAGTCCCTGCCGGACGCCCTCGCCGCGGAGACCGGGGCGATCGCCATGGAGGTCGCGGCCCGGGTGGTGCGCGCCGAGCTGACCGTGCACCCGGAGCGGGTGCTGGACGTGGTGCGCGCCGCCATCCGCCGCGCGACCGATCGCGAGCGGCTGCTGGTCCACGTCAACCCCGCCGACCTCGCGCTGGTGCGCGAGGAGGGGGAGGGCATGGTCACGCGCATCGGCGGCATCGGCCGCCTCGACGTGGTCGACGATCCGCGCATCCCCCGCGGCGGATGCATCGTGGAGACCAGCGGCGGGGACGTGGACGCCCGGCTGCAGAGCCAGATGGCGCGCATGATGGAGTCCCTCGCGGCGGGCGTCGACGAGGACCTGCTCGACGCCCACGGCCCCGGCGCGTGACGACGCTCGCCGAGCAGGTGGCGGCCGGCATGCGCGCGCGCCACGTGCGGGTGCGCAACTGCGACCCCTACCGCCTCAACGGCCGGGTCTCGGAGCTGATCGGGCTGGTGGTCGAGGGTCGCGGCCCGTCGGCGCACGTGGGCGAGCGCTGCGAGATCCTGGTGCAGGGGCACCGCACGGGGACGCCGCCGCTCGACGCCGAGGTGGTGGGCTTCCGCTCGGGACGCACGCTGCTGATGCCGCTCGGCGACGCCGCGGGCATCGGCCCCGGCCAGACCATCGTCGCCACGGGCGGCAGCCTGCAGGTGCAGGTGGGCGACGGCCTCCTCGGCCGGGTGCTCGACGGCCTCGGCCGCCCGATGGACGGCGGGCCGCCGGTGTCCGGCGGCCGCCGCCGGCCGGTGGACGCCGCACCGCCGCCGCCGCTCGCCCGGCCTCCGATCGACGCGCCCGTGTCGCTGGGCGCCCGCGTGATCGACGGCCTCATCCCGTGCGGCCGCGGGCAGCGCCTCGGCATCTTCGCCGGCTCCGGCGTGGGCAAGAGCACCCTGCTCGGGATGATGGCCCGCCATACGACGGCCGACGTCAACGTGATCGGGCTCATCGGTGAGCGCGGCCGCGAGGTGCGCGAGTTCCTGGAGCGCGACCTCGGGCCCGAGGGGCTGGCGCGCTCGGTGGTGGTCGTCGCGACGTCCGACCAGCCGGCGCTGGTGCGCATCAAGGCGGCGTTCGTGGCGACCGCGATCGCCGAGCACTTCCGCGACGGCGGCGCAGACGTGCTGCTGATGATGGACTCCGTCACCCGCCTGGCGATGGCCCAGCGCGAGGTGGGGCTGGCGATCGGCGAGCCGCCGGCCACCCGCGGCTACACGCCCTCGGTGTTCGCGCTGCTGCCCAAGCTGCTGGAGCGCGCCGGCACGAGCGCGACCGGGACCATCACGGGCGTCTACACCGTGCTGGTGGAGGGCGACGACATGAACGAGCCCGTCGCCGACGCCGTCCGCGGCATCCTCGACGGGCACATCGTGCTGCGGCGGGAGCTGGCCCACCGGGGCCACTACCCGGCCATCGACGTGCTCCAGTCGGTGTCCCGGCTCACCGGGCAGCTGCTGGCCCCGCACGAGCGCGTCGCCGCCGACCGCCTGCGCGAGCTGCTGGCGGCCCACGCCCGCGCCGAGGACCTCATCGCGATCGGCGCCTACGTCGTGGGGTCGGACCCGCGGGTGGACGAGGCGCGGGCCAAGATGGCCGACATCGAGGCCTTCCTGCGCCAGACGGTGGAGGAGGACCACGACCGCGACGCGGCCATCGCGCGGATGTGCGCGCTGGCCGACACGCCCGGGCCGGTGTCGTCCCCGCCCGCACTCGCCGGCGACGTCGTCGCGGGCACCGTGGTCAGCGGGGCGTTCGACCCGCTGCCGCCGGGCGCGACGGTGGTGTAGCCCCGCCGCGGACGGGGGTGCCGCGGCGGTGATCCGCGCCGCGGACGGGGTGCCGCAGGAGAAGCCGCGTCGCGCCGTGTCCTACCGCGGCGTCAGCGCACGATGAGGACGTCGCGTCCGGCGCTGCGGGCCGGCGTGGTGCTGACCGAGCCGAGGAGGATCCCGGCGGTGCCCAGGCCGCGGCTGCCCACCACGATCGTCTCCGCGCCGGCGGAGTCGGCCGCGCGGGCATCTCGTCGGCGGTGTCGCCACGGGCCTCGACCACGTCGTCCGCGACGCCCTGCTCGGTGACGGCCGCCTGCGCCTCCTCCAGGGACCGCCGCTGGCGGACCATGTCCCGGGGGCGTCGCGTACGAGCGCTGGTACGCACGCGGCGGAGATCCACCTGGGCGACCCGGGATACCGGGAGGGCGCGGGCCGCCACGTCCCGGTGTTCGAGCTATGCCCGGGCCGGGCTGAGCCCACGCGGTTTGCACTCGGGGGTGCCGTCCCCCCTTCGGGGAGTTGACCTCCCCCTTTCGGGGGACGTAGGGTGGCCCTGCCCACGACAGCGGGCCCGCGAGCCGGCAGGGAGGCCGGATCCGCGGAAGGCGCCGGAACGCGGGGAGGCGGTCCGACGCCGTGCGTGCACGGGCGGTCGCGGCGGCCGGGGGGGTCCGGGGACGTCGCGCACCGCCCGCGGCACCACCGTCCGCGGGGCGGCAGGACACCGCCCGCGGCACCACCGTCCGCGGACGTCAGCTACTGCACGACAGCATCGAGCACCCCACCCGCGTGCGGGCCCAATCCGGCCGGATGGCGGCGAACCGCTCCCGTCCCGGCTGGTCGTCGTAGGGGCGCCGCAGCACGTCCAGCAGTTCGCCGACCAGGGAGACGTCCCCGGCCTCGGCGGCGTCGATGGCCTCCTGGGCGAGGTAGTTGCGCAGCACGTAGCGCGGATTGAGCGCGTCCATCGCCCGGCGGCGCTCGTCCTCGGTGAGCCCGGCGGCGCGGGCACGCCCGGCGCGGTCGCGCAGCCAGTTCAGCAGGCCGTCGCGGACCTCGCCGGCGACCTCCTCCGGGCGGTAGAACGCCGCCGCGAGCGGGGCGAGCAGATCCTCGTCCGCCGCGTCGGCCGCCACGGGCACGCGCGCCAGCTGCCGGAAGAACACCACCTGGTCGGTCTCGGTCGCCTGCAGCACCTCCCACAGGCGCTCCACCAGGGCGGCGTCGTCCTCGCGGGGGTCGCCCCAGCCCAGGCGCGCGGCGGTGACGGCGCGGAAGCCGTCGCGGTAGCGCGCGGCGTAGGCCTCCAGCGAGGCCTGCAGGGGCTCGGGATCGCCGCTCAGCTGCACCAGCGCGTTGCCCAGCTGCCCCAGATTCCAGTGCGCGACCGCCGGCTGCGCGCCGTAGCGGTAGCGACGGGTGCCCGCGTCCGTGGTGTTGGGCGTCCAGGCGGGGTCGAAGTCCTCGAGCCAGCCGTACGGGCCGTAGTCGATCGTGAGACCCAGGATCGACATGTTGTCGGTGTTCAGCACTCCGTGCACGAACCCGACCCGCATCCAGTGCACGACGAGGTCGGCCGTGCGCCGGCACACCTCGTCGAACAGGACGGGCACCATCTCGGCGGCGCCGGACCCGGCGGGCAGCCCCTCGCGCAGCTCGGGCAGGTCGTTGCGCACGGTGAACTCCACCAGCCGGGCGAGCAGGTCCATGTCGCCCCGTGACGCGGGCAGCTCGAAGGTGCCGAACCGGACGAACGACGGCGCCACCCGGCACACCACCGCCCCGGGCTCCGGCGCGGGGTGCCCGTCGTAGAGCACGTCCCGGATCACGTCGTCGCCGGTCAGCACCAGCGACAGCGCCCGCGTGGTGGGGACGCCCAGGTGGTGCATGGCCTCGCTGCACAGGAACTCCCGCACGGACGAGCGCAGTACCGCGCGCCCGTCGGCGCGGCGGCTGTACGGCGTCGGGCCGGCGCCCTTCAGCTGCAGCGTCTGGTGGCGTCCGGTGCGGTCCACGACCTCGCCGAGCGCGATCGCGCGGCCGTCGCCGAGCTGGCCCGCCCAGTTGCCGAACTGGTGGCCGGCGTACGCCTGCGCGTGGGGCGCTCCCCCCGCGGGGATGCGGTTCCCGGCGAAGACCTGCGCGAAGTCCTCCCCGGCGCACACGGCCGGGTCGATGCCGAGCAGCTCGGCCACCTCGGGCGACCACGCGACGGTCCGGGGGGCCGCGACCGGCGTCGGCACGACGCGGCTCCACGCGGCGCCGTGCACCTGCCGCAGGCGCGGGCCCTCCTCGGGGTCGCCCGGCAGCTCCCGCAGGAACCGGTTGTCGAAGGGCAGGTCGTCGAGCGCCGTGACCGGGGCGCGGTCTGCGGCGGCGCGCGCGGTGTCGTCCAGATGGGTCGTCATCGCACGAGGGTAGCCGGGAGGCGGAGCATCCACCCGTCCGCACGCACAGTGCCGCACCGCGCGTCCTGGCCACGCGGCGGTTCCCATGCCGCGCGCCCGGGGTTAAGCTGGTCGTCCTATTGCAACGATCGTCACGAGGAGGGCCAGCCAATGATCGGTCGCGACGCGGACGGCGTGCGGGTGAGCGACGCGATGAGCCCCCTCAACGCGATCGTCGGGCCCGAGCACACGCTGCGGCAGGCGGCGCAGCGCATGGTGCAGCACCGGACGGGCGCCGCGGTGGTGATGGACGGCAGCCTGCCGGGCCCCGCCGTGATCACCGAGCGTGACCTCCTCCGCGCCGTCGCCGAGGGCCGCGACCCCGGCGAGGAGACCGTGCAGGACCACATGACCAGCGCCCTGGTCACCGCGGGCCCCGACTGGCCGCTGGTGCAGGCGGGTTCGCTGATGGTGCGCCACGGCGTCCGCCACGTGCTCGTGTTCGACGGCACGGACCTGGTCGGCATCCTGTCGATGCGCGACGTCGTCCGGGTCGGCGGCCTCGCCGCGGTGGCCGCGCAGGCGCACTAGCACCGCCCGCTCCCGGGCGCGGTCAAGACGGGGGGCGGTCGCGCCGATAGGGGGTGCGTGAGCCGCCCCTTCCGCTTCCGCCTGGACCCCGTGCTCGAGCTGCGCCGCCGGCGCGAGGAACTGGTGCAGGCCGAGTTCGCCCAGGCCGTCCTCGCCGCCGCCGCCCAGCAGGAGCGGGCCGTGGAGGCGCAGTCCGCGGTCGAGCGGGCGACGGACGAGATGCGCGTCCAGGCCGCCGGCCCGGTCGCGCTGCTGGAGCTCCGCGGCATGAGCGACGAGCTGTCGCGCCTGCGGCGGGTCGTCGCCCACGAGCGCGAGATGGTGGGCCGCATGGAGGCCCTGGCCGACGAGCGTCGGCGGGAGCTGGTGCAGGCCAGCCGCGACCGCGAGGCCCTGGAGACGCTGCGGCGCCGCGCCGAGGACGCGCACCGGGCCGCCGAGGGACGCCGGGAGCAGTCGGAGCTCGACGAGCTGGCGACCCGCCGCGCCGCCCGGCCGCCGCGCCGGCCCGCCGGGGCCGCGGCGTGAGCGTCACGGAGGCGCTCGAGCGCGTCGCGCAGATCCGGGCCTGGGCGGTCCCCACGGCGGCCGCGGCGGCCCGCACGCCGGCCGCGTCCGCCGCGGCGGCGCCCGCGCCCGCGACGGCGCCCGCAGCGCCGGCCGACTTCGCCCGCACCCTCGCCGCCGCCTCCGGCGCCCCCGCCGCGCCGGCCCCGGTCAGCGGCG
>DATMJR010000073.1:0-3918 GCA_035553775.1 Miltoncostaeaceae bacterium
CCTCCAGGTCGACCCCGCTGCCGGGATCGTCTTCGAGGCGCTGCGCGGAGCCGCCTCCACGGGGGAGCCCGACAGCGCCGACCCCTTCTTCGCCTACCTGGGATCGGAGGTGCTGGGTGAGCTGCCGCACGCCCTGCGCGATGCCGTGGTGCGCAGCGCCGTCCTCGACACGGTCTCGCCCGGCGGTCTGGCCGCGATCCTCGACGACGACGAGGCGGCCGGCCTGTACGCGGAGATCCTGCGACGGCACCTCCCCGGCACACCCGAGCCCGACGGCCTGCGCTACCACCCGCGGTTCCGCGAGTACCTGCTCGCCCTCCTCGCCCGGGAGCGCCCGGACGCGCTGGCCACCCTGCGCGCCCGGTACGCCGGCCTGCTGCGCCGCCAGGGGCACGTGGAGGAGGCCGCCCGGCACCTGCTGGACGCGGACGCGCGGCACGAGGCCGAGGAGGTCGTCGAGGAGGCGATGCCCGGACTGATGCGCCGCGGCGACTGGGAGAGGGTGCTCGCCTGGTGCGACGCGCTCGGCGAGGACGCGCTCGCGCGGCGGCCCGCGCTCCGGGGGGCGCAGGTGCGCGCGCTCCTGATGAGCCGTCGCCAGGAGGACGTCGTGCGCCTCGTCGAGGCGATGCGGGCGACGGGGGAGTTCGCCCGGCTCACCGCAGAGGCGCCGGATGTGGCGGCCTGGGCGGTGTGGTCCCTGCACGGCGCCGGCGACTGGCGGCGCGTACGGGCGCTGATGCCGCCGCCCGGTTCCTGCCGGCGCGCGCGGGCGATGGCGCACATCCTGGACGTCGGGATCGGCGAGGAGCCGGCCGCCGGGTTCGGCGAGGAGGATCTCGACCGGCCGTGGCCCCTGCACGTCGCCCTGCAGTCGGCGGCGTACTACCGCGGGGCGTTCGCCGACGTGGAGCAGATGGCGGAGGCGGCGCGCGCCCGAGGTCCGGTGACGGCGACGCTCGCAGAGATCTACCGGGTCGCGGTCCTGCGCGCGC
This sequence comes from Miltoncostaeaceae bacterium, assembly GCA_035553775.1. GTDB lineage: Bacteria > Actinomycetota > Thermoleophilia > Miltoncostaeales > Miltoncostaeaceae > DATMJR01. Next base: position 996 of record DATMJR010000073.1, read on the forward strand.
GCGGCGACCTCGCCGAGGCCCGCGCGGTGCTCGAGGGGGCCGCTCCCCGCATCCGCGCGTCGCGCTTCATCGAGTTCTGGCAATGGGCGGAGGCGGAACTGGCCGCCGCCGAGGGTGATCACGAGGGCGGCCTGCGCCTGATCAGGGCCGCCCGGCGCACCTCCCGGGACCACGGGTACCCGGTCGCCGACCGCGCCGTCTTCGCCGTCGCCGAGGGGCGGATGCTCGTGCGCCTCGGGCGCATGCCGGAGGCCGCTGAGGTCCTCGAGCGCAGCCGCGAGTGGTCGGCGCAGCGCGGGCTCGCGGTGTTCCGGGAGTGGGCGGAGACCTGGCTGGCGGCGGTCCTGCTCGGCCTGGGGAACGCCGACCCCACCCGTCCCCGCGCGCTGCTGCAGGCGGCGACGGGTGGGATGAGCCGTGCGGCCCGTCGCCTGGAGCTCCCCGCCGCGTCCGTGCTTCTCGCCGAGGCGGAGTGGCGTGCCGGGGACGAGTGGGCCCACGACCGCGCCGCGGACGCCGGCTACGAGGCCTCCCTGGCCATGGGCACCCTGGCGCCCCTGATCGACGCGCTCGACCTGGTCCCGGATGTCCTGGCGCGCCGCATGGACGCCGCCGCACCGGGGGACGACCGGTGGCGCCTGCTCGCCCGGCGCGGCCCCGGCGCCACCGGCGCCGTGTCGCTGGAGGCGGCGCACGTCGTGGTGCGGACGCTCGGCACTCCCCGCATCGAGGTGGGCGGGCGCACCTGCGCCGTCTCCTCGCCCAAGGCCGTCGAGCTCGCCGCCGCCCTCGCCCGCGCGGGCGCCCGCGGTGTCCCGCGGGCGCGCCTGGCGGCGGAGCTGTTCCCGGAGGGGGCCGGCGCCGGCAACGCGCTGCGCCAGCTGCTGCACCGGCTGCGGCGGGCGCTGCCCGCGGGCGCCGAGGTGGTCACGACCGAGGGCCGGCTCGCGTGGCTCCCGGCCGACGCGGTGGTGGCCGAGGATCACGCGCTGGAGGTGCTCATCGCCCGGTCCCGCTGCCAGGTGGGCGCGGTGCGGCTCGACTCCCTCCGCCGCGCGCTCGAACTCGCCGCGCGGGGCCCCTATCTGCCGGACGCGGACGGCGAGGCCGCACGACGGCGGCGCGACGAGGTGGGGGCCGCGGTCGCCGAGGCGCGGCGCGAGTACGCCGCCGCGCTGCTCGCCGCCGGCCGCACGGGGGACGCCCGGGAGGTCGCGGCGGCCGCCGTGGGGGAGGAGCCGTACCGGGAGGACGCCTGGCGGCTGCTGATGCGCTCCGAGGCGCTGCTGGGCGGCCCCGCCTCGGCCCTCGCGGCGTACCTCGGGTGCCGGCGCGCGCTCGGCGAGGTCGGTCTCGATCCCTCTCCGGAGACCGAGGTCCTGCTCGACCGGCTGCGTAACGCTCCCCCCGCCGACGCCGACAGGGGTGTCACGGGCGCGTAACGGGCTCCGGCGTAGCGTCGCCGGCAGGCGGTGCCGGTGGGCGCCGCGCCTCTCCGCCCGACGACAGGGGGACCACGATGCCCGGAACACCCGGACGCCTCACGCCGGACCGCTTCGGCTTCTCGATGCCCGTCACCGACCCGCCGTTCGACCGGCCGCCCTACTACTACCGGGGCATCGAGGTGATGGCGTTCGCCTACGAGACCGACGACGACGCGGCCGCCGCGATCGTGCCCGAGGGCCTCACGATCGCGCACTCGCCCGCGATCGCGCAGCTCATCTTCACGAACTTCCACTTCTCCACGCTGGGCGCGTACACCGAGGCGATCCTCGGGGTGAGCTGCCTGTGGGAGGGCGAGCCCGTCACGTACTGCGCGAACCTGCTGGTGACCAACGAGGTGGGCCTCATCGGCGGCCGGGAGCCCTACGGCTTCCCCAAGCTGTTCGGCGAGGTCGCGTGGGTCAAGGAGCACGAGATCATCTCTGCCCACGCCGAGCGGCCCCGCGGCAAGCGCATCTGCACCGGGGTGCTGCGGCCGCGCGACATCCTGTCGCCCGAGGACGTCGCGAGCCCGCCGCTGGTCACCCTGAAGGTGATCCCGAGCCCCGAGGAGGGGGCGCCGCCCGAGGTGTGCGAGCTCGTGCTGACGCCGCTGCGCTTCGAGCTGATCGTCGGCTCGGACGGGCGGGGCGAGGGGTTCTCGGGACCCGGCAACGTCACCTTCGACTCGCCGTCGGCGATCGACCCGTGGCATCGGATGCCCGTGCGGCGGATGGTCGCCTCCAGCTGGGGCCGTTACAACTTCGTGCTCCCGTACGGCCGCGTGATCAAGCGCTACGACGCGGTCACGGCCGCGGAGCCGGTGGAGCCGCCGGCGGTCGTCGCGGGCGCCTGAGCCCGCCCGGACGCCGCGTCATCGCCGCCCCGCGCACCTGCGCGGGGCGGCTGCCCCCGGCCGGGGGCCGGCGCCGCGCGGGGGCCTCTACGTGGTCGCGCCCCGCAGCACGGAGTCGCCCGAGTGCCCGGGATCGCCGTCGGCCGGCTCCCGGGAGACGTCCACGTAGGCGAAGCGGGAGGGGTCCTCGGGAAGCGGCAGCCGCAGCGACGCGGCTCCGTCGCCACCCACCTGGAACGAGCCGAGCGGCACCAGCTCGCCCTCACGCCCCAGCAGCCACACGCTGTAGAAGTCCTCGCTGCCCGTGGGCGCAAGGCCCGACACGTCGAGGTCCAGGGCGCCACCGGCGAGGATGCGGGCGCTGCCGCGCGGGGGCTCGCGCTCGGTCGCGAGCGCCGCCAGCTCCACCTGGCGCTCCACGGCCGGGGCGTCGGCGCCGTCACCGCCCACCAGGGTGCCCAGTGCGACTCCGACCGCCAGCAGTGCCGCCGCACCGAGCGCGAGCGCGGGTGCCGGCAGCGACAGCGACCAGCGCCGTCGCCGCGGCGCCCGGACGCCCTCGGGGCGCTCCCGCGTCCCCGCGGG
>DATMJR010000074.1:0-2181 GCA_035553775.1 Miltoncostaeaceae bacterium
GGCGGGCGCCGGCGGGGCGACCACCAGCAGGGGCGCGTCGGCGGCGCCCAGCAGGTCCTGCCAGCCGGAGTCCATCGGCACGACGATGCCGGCCGCGCCGCCGGGGGCATCGGTGGCGACCGTGGTCGACAGGCCGGCGGCCAGCGCCTCGGCGACCGGGCCGACGTGCTCGCCGCCCGCGGCCACCACCGGCCGCCCGTCGGCGATCAGCCCGTCGCCGCGCGGGTCGTACAGGACGACCACGGGGACCGGCGAGGCGGCGGCGACGCGGCGCGCCACGGCGACGTCCGCGTCGATCCCGCGCCGGCTGACGCCCATCACGACCATCCGGGGGTCGGACTCGTCGATGAGCCGCAGCAGGTCGTCGGCCGGGTCGGGCGACGAGAACGACAGCGGCGTCACCGTGACGTCCGCCCCGCCGACGATGGCCGACAGGGGCACCAGGCCGGACAGCGTGCGCGCCACCTCGGCCTGGTCGTGCTGCACGGGGCTGCGCACGGACGCCTCGTCCGGGAGCGCGGCGGGCTGCGCCACCAGCAGCTCCAGGGGACGCCGGTCGCCCGCCAGCGCCTTGGCGGCTCCGGCGAGGCGCGCCGCCGATCCGTTGGGGCCGACGCCCACCAGGATCCGCGACGCCGCCGCCGCCGGGACATCCGCGGGCGCGGGCGCCTGCTTGGGCAGGAACAGGTTGGCCAGCGGGTTGGTGAGGATGGTGGTCACCAGCGCGTAGATCACGAGGATCGCGAAGATGGGCCCGCCCGGCTCGACCAGGCCGGCGGTGACGCCCACGTTGGCGACGATCAGCGGCAGCAGCCCGCGGCAGCTCATGAGCACGCCCAGCAGGTTGCCCTCGCGCCAGGTCAGGCCGACCGCGCGGCCGGCGAGGACCACCGGGATCCACTTGGCCGCGATCCCTGCGGCGGTGAAGACCACGATGCCGAGGATCAGGTCCGTGCTGAGTGTGCGCAGGTCGGTAGCCAGGCCGGAGAAGCCGAAGAACACCGGCAGCAGGAACAGCACCGCGAAGCTCTCGATGCGGTCCGTGAGCGCGCGGGTGATGCCCTCGCGCCGCGGCATGCACAGGCCCAGGACGAACGGGCCGATCACGGCGGTGATGCCGATGCGGTCGGTCACGTAGCCGCTGAGGGTCGCCAGCACGAAGATCGTGGCGATCATGTTCGGGGTGAGCTTCCCGATGCGGTCGTATGCCTGCCCGAGCCGGGCGAGCAGCGGCCGCACCAGGCCGAACATGGCGGCGAGGAAGACGGCGGTGTAGAGGATCTTCAGGGCCGTGCTCGAGGGGCCCTCGCCCTTGGCCGCACCCGCCGCCACGCCGACCAGGGTGAAGAGGCCGACGGTCACGATGGCCGCCGACGCCAGCCCCACGGCGCCCATGGACGTCCGGGTGAGGCGCCGCTCCAGCAGGATGCGCGCCATGACGGGGAAGGCCGTCACCGTCAGGGCGGCGCCGATGAGCAGGGTGAACGGCCCCGCGTCCGGCATCTCGCCCAGGAAGTACGCCTCGTCGTGCAGCAGGGGCCCGACCGCGAACCCGGCGGCGAAGGGCACCGCGAGCGCGGCGACCGAGACGACGAGGATCGCGCGGACGCGCCCGCGCAGCAGCGACATGTCCAGGTCGAGGCCGACCAGGAACATGAAGAAGATGAGCGCGACGGTGGCGATCGCCGAGAGGACCGGTCGCGTCTCGGTGGGGAAGATGTCCCCCGACAGCTCCTTGCCCAGGAGCGTCGGGCCGAGCAGGACGCCGGCGATGATCTCGCCGACGACGACGGGCTGGCCGATGTACTTCATCAGCGAGCCGAGGATGCGGGCCGCCGCGACGATCAGGACGATCGCGAGGAGGACGTAGGCGACGGTGTCGGCCGTGGACATGCGGGGTCTCCCCGTGTCGGGGGGTGGGGGTGACGCGCGCCGGCACCGTGCCGGCGCGCGCGGTCAGGCGCGTGAGATGAGGTAGAGGACCACGGCGAGCGCGACCAGGGCAAGCACCACGAAGGTCACCAGGTAGGCGCGCTGGCGCACGGCCTTGTCGCCGCGCAGCGCGCGGATGCCCGAGGCGGGGTCGCGCTCGCCGGGGATGCGCCCCCCCTGGCCCTGCCAGTGCGGGGCGGCGCGGTAGGCCGGCGGCGGCGGGCCGGCGGCCGGCGGGCCGTGGTGGCC